>JAIDNR010000423.1 GCA_029063695.1 Ruminococcus sp. | reverse complement strand
AATTTTTGGTTTTTAAAATTTTCTTCAAAATGTCAAAAAACTATTGCAAACCGACTTAAAATATTGTATAATATAAATATCTGTAAATTTTTCAGAATCATGTGAAAGGAGTGGTTTCAGGTGAAAAAATTAAACGGCATAAAACTTAGTCACCGTAAAAATACGGAAGACTGTGCAACAGTTAATCTTCCCATATCCAAAAAAGTTGTACTTCCCATGTCAATGAATATGGGTGCATCGTGCAATCCGATTGTAAAAGTCGGCGACTGTGTAAAAGTCGGGCAGAAAATCGGCGAAAGTAATGCACCGTTCAGCATTCCTGTCCATTCGGGCGTATCAGGAAAAGTTACGGCGATAAGTGACTATCAGACGGCTGTCGGTGCAATTTGCAGGGCGGTTGAAATTGAAACAGACGGTAAACAGGAGAATTGTGAGAATATTAAACCACCCAAAATCAAGGATAAGCAGAGTTTTGTAAATGCTATCCGTGAATCGGGACTGTGCGGACTGGGAGGTGCAGGATTTCCGACGCACATCAAGCTCAATCCGAAAACGCCGATTGATACTCTTGTGATTAATGCAGCGGAGTGTGAGCCTTATATAACGGCTGATTACCGTGAAATGATTGAAAATGCAGATGATGTTCTCAGCGGAATCAGACTTGTAAAAAATCAGCTCGGAATAAAGTACGCAAAAATAGCGGTTGAGGCAAACAAGCCGAAAGCAATCGAAAAATTTATGAATATGGCGGAAAATGACGATACAATTGATATTGTGACTCTGCCGTCATCTTATCCGCAGGGTGCGGAAAAAGTAATTATTTATAATTCAACGGGACGGATTGTGCAGGAAGGTCAGCTTCCGTCAGACGTCGGAGTAATAGTGCTTAATGTATCTACAACGGCATTTATTTACAGATACATAAAAACAGGTATTCCGCTTATTACAAGACGTATAACAGTTGACGGAAATGCAGTAGGCAAACCGCAGAACGTCCGTGCCATTATCGGTACACCGATAACTGACATACTTGATTTCTGCAAAACAAATCTTGATTCCGTGAAAAAAGTTATTTCGGGCGGAATGATGATGGGTATGTGCATTCCCGATATGAATATGCCTGTGACAAAAACGACAAATGCACTTCTTGCATTTAAAAGGTATGATGACAGAAAGACTTCTGCTTGTATCAGATGCGGAAGGTGTGTCAATGTTTGTCCGCTCGGACTTATGCCTGCCGAAATCGACAGAGCATATAAAATCAAAAATATTGACGATTTGAAATCACTGAAAGTCACTCTCTGTATGAACTGCGGAAGCTGTACTTATGTCTGTCCTGCAAACAGGAAGCTTGCTGAGACAAACCAGCTTGCAAAGTCGCTGATTCCACGAAAGTGAGGTTAAAAACATGAACAGACTTGTTGTTTCGCCGTCTCCGCACGACGATAACTATATGAAAACATCTGAAATAATGTTCAATGTATGTATGGCACTTCTTCCTGCACTGTCCGTCGGGTGCTGTGCATTCGGTTTTCCTGCCCTTATTGTAACTGCCGTAAGCGTTGCAAGCTGTGTACTGTTTGAGTTTCTGTGCAGAAAGCTGATGAAGCGTGATAATACTATAGGCGATTTGTCAGCCGTTGTAACGGGTATGATACTTGCAATGAATCTGCCGTCAACTGTTCCGCTGTGGATTCCGATAATTGGTTCATTTGTTGCCATTGTAGTAGTAAAACAGCTTTTCGGCGGTCTTGGACAGAACTTTGCCAATCCTGCCATAACCGCAAGAATCGTACTTATGGTAAGTTTCCCTTCAATCATGACAAACTGGATTAATCCGTTTTTCTGGCATAATCCCGACGCTGTTACGAGTGCAACTCCGCTTGCTTTGGGTGAGGGTGATATACTGCCGTCTTATCTTGATTTATTCATAGGAAATACAGGTGGCTGTATCGGTGAAACAAGTGCATTGGCACTGTTAATAGGCGGACTTTATCTAATTGCAAGAAAAATAATCAATCCTGCCACGCCAATAGCATTTATTGGCACTGCTGCACTCCTGTCGTTCATTGCAGGTGATGACCCGTTGTATCAGATACTTTCAGGCGGACTGTTTCTCGGTGCATTCTTTATGGCTACGGATTATGCAACAACTCCGATTTCAACAAAAGGAAAGATAGTATTCGGCATAGGCTGTGGAATAATCACTTTTGTTATAAGACATTTTGGCTCTTTCCCTGAGGGTGTGTCTTTCTCGATTCTGCTTATGAACGTTCTTACACCGTACATAGAACAGCTTACACGTACAAAAGTATTCGGTGCAAAAAAGGAGAGTGAAAAATCATGAAAGAAAATATAATGCCGTCAATAGTTCTGACAATAATCTGCATTGTCGCCTCTCTCCTGCTTGTATTCGCCCATGAACTCACTAAGGAAAATATTGCCGAACAGAAGCAAATAAGGTTCAATTCAAGCGTTGAATCTCTTTTCGGACAGACTGAAAGTACACTTCTTGATGATAATTTTGGTGAGGATTCAGTACAGGCGATTGCCGTAACTCCTGACGGAAAGACTGCTGTACAGGTTGTTGCCGACGGTTATTCCAAAGACGGTATAAACGTTCTTATCGGTATAGACGAAAATGGCGTACTTTCGGGAATAGAATTTGTCTCGCTGGGCGAAACTCCCGGACTTGGTTCTAAAGTCCGTGATAATGCCGATTTCCGTGAACAGTTCTATGGTGCATCTGAAACAGACGTTCCGCTTGATTCGATAAGCGGTGCTACTTTTTCTTCAAATGGAATGAAAAAAGCCGTTGATACCGCATTGAAAGTATATACAGAAAACAAGGAGGCGATTTTAAGTGGCAGATAATCTCGGAAAAGAACTCACAAAAGGTATAATCAAAGAAAATCCAACGCTTGTAATGCTTCTGGGAATGTGTCCTACGCTTGCCGTTACAACTCAGGCTATGAATGGTATAGGAATGGGTCTTGCGACTACTTTTGTACTTCTTGGCTCGAATATCGTTATATCCGCACTAAGAAAAGTTATTCCCGACAAAGTGCGTATACCTGCCTTTATTGTAATAATCGCAAGTTTTGTTACGCTTATTGGCTTTTTAATGGAAGGCTTTGTACCATCGCTTTATGAAAGTCTCGGAATTTACCTCACTCTCATCACAGTAAACTGCATTATTTTCGGTCGTGCTGAAATGTTTGCAAGTAAAAACGGTGTTATAGCTTCTGCCTGTGACGCAGTAGGCATGGGAATCGGATTCACTCTTGCACTGTTTCTTATGGGTTCAGTCCGTGAAATAATCGGTGCGGGACAGTGGTTCGGCATGGATATTCCCGTGATTCATGAAAATCCAATGCTGTTGTTTATCATGCCCGCAGGCGGATTCTTCACTCTCGGAGTTATAATTGCCATTGTAAATAAGATTTCACACAAAAAACCGCCTCAGGAAATTAAATGTGCGGACTGCACAAACTGTCCCATGTCTGGAAAATGCGATAAGGAGGACGATAACAAATGAAAACTTTAGGTGTAATTCTGCTTTCGGCTATGCTTACCGATAACTTCGTACTTTCGAAATTTATGGGAATATGTCCTTTTCTCGGAGTATCAAAAAAGCTCGACAGTGCATCGGGTATGGGAATCGCCGTTACTTTCGTAATGATTTGTGCAACAATTGTTACATATCCCATTCATCATGGAATACTTGTTCCAAACGGACTGGAATATTTTGATACTGTTGTATTTATTCTTGTGATAGCACTTTTTGTTCAGCTTGTCGAAACCGCACTGAAAAAACTTGTTCCGTCGTTATATAAATCGCTCGGAGTTTACCTCCCTTTGATTACCACGAACTGTGCTGTACTCGGTGCAACTGTACTGAATATCGACAACAACTATAGCTTTTTACAGTCAATTATAAATGCACTCGGCGGCGGTCTGGGATTTATGCTTGCTCTTGTAATTTTTTCGGGAGTACGCAGAAAACTTGAATATGCTGATATTCCTGAAACTTTCAAGGGAGTTCCCGCAACTCTCATCGCCGCTTCCATAGTATCGGTAAGTTTCATGGGATTTTCGGGTCTTTTTAGTTAAAAAGGAGTGAACAGCTATGACTTATCTTATTCCTGCCCTTATTCTGGGTATTTGCGGAGTTCTTGCAGGCGTACTTCTCACTGTTGCTTCAAAAGTATTCTATGTGAAAGTTGATGAACGCATAGAAAAAATCGGCGAGGCACTTCCTCAGGCAAACTGTGGTGCGTGCGGATATGCAGGTTGTGCGGACTATGCAGATGCTGTTGTAAATAATAATGCCCCGACTAATCTGTGTCGTCCCGGCGGTACGAATTCTGCAAGTAAAATCGCCGAAATCCTTGGTACTTCCGCTGATGATGTAATTCCAATGACTGCTGTAGTTCACTGCAACGGCGACTGCAATGCAACAGAATCTCAGTTCAATTTCAATGGTGTTCAGTCATGCAAAGCTGTAAAGCGTTTCTACGGCGGTAACGGTATGTGCAAGTACGGTTGTATCGGTCTCGGCGACTGTGCAGAAATCTGCGAATACAGTGCAGTAAAAATCAAAGACGGACTTGCAAAAATAAATCCGTCACTCTGTCAGGCGTGTGGTCAATGTGTGAAAGCATGCCCGAATCATCTTATTTCAATAAAGCCTAAATCAAACACTGTGGACGTTCTCTGTTCGTCCGCCGCAAACGGAAAAGCAACTAAGCTTGCTTGTTCAAACGGCTGTATAGGCTGTAAGATATGCGAGAAGAAATGTCCGAACGGTGCAATAAAAGTAGAAAATTTCCATGCTTCCATAGACCATGATAGATGTACATCATGCGGACTATGCAAATCTGCCTGTCCTGTCAAGGCGATTCACTGAACGTAAAAAGACTGTCGATTGTCTAACTTTTTGGGGTAAATTCATAATCACACAGAGGATTTTTTATATATTTTTTAAAAAAAGCCTTGACTTTTTCTGTCGAATGTGCTATAATTAACAATATCATTAATGTTTTTTTGTGACAGGCGTGTCCCGCAGCTATCTTGATAACCTCCTTTTATGATTTCACGATTGAAAATTATATGTTGTGTGGACTGTATGTTATCGGATTGCCTGTCATATCAAATTATGGCAGACGTTTCTGCGGAATTTATGATAACTTCCTTTTATTACGCAGGGAAACGGAGTGTCGAAAGACGCCGTTAGTATTTTCCGTATGAATGTGTGTTATCAGACTGTCTGCCATACACTTTAAAATCATTGACAGCGGCAAGCGTATCCGTATTGCTTAACAGATAACCTCCTTTTAAAATTTTGAGTCCACGCCGGAGTGACCTACGGGTCGCCGGTGTCAAATTTAGCTGTATGGATTGTATGTTATCGAATAGCTTGCCGCTGTCTTTTTATCTTAAATCTGCGGAGGTGCATTATTATGGAAAACAAAATCGGAACAAGTTTTTCGGAACTTCTGTTCTCTGAATTGAGACTTGTAAGTTTCAAGGAATCATCTGAAGAACTCGGTGAAGATAATCTTGTCAAGGCTATGACTGTCAATGATGAACTTATAAACATCGGCTATACTCTTTCCTCAAAAGATATTGTCAGATTAAGCCGGAGTGAAAGTCTTGACGGTTTCTTTAACCATGTAAAAAGTCTTATCGGCGACGTAAAGGCTGCCCCGATGTATCCCGATTTTCCTGCTCAGGTTATGGAACTCAGTGAAGCACAGTTCCGTTTTCATCAGATTCTGCACTATATGTCAACTTATGGCATGGAACTGATAATGGGTACTCCCGTTGAAAAAGGCTGGTTACCCAATCCGAATGCACCTAAGAAAATAAAGGAAGATACAAGACTTCTTGAATCAAAAGTAATCGGACTTATTCCCGAAGAGGAGATGTACATAAAGGCTGTATCGAAAGTCACGGGCAAATCTGAGAGAATGACGGATAAAGAACTTCTTATAGTCAAGCAGGCTGTCGGATTCTGCACTTCTGAACAGCTCTCCGTACTCCGTGTGCCATTCAAACAGAATCTTTTTGAACTTTTCTATTATATTTTTATAAATGAAAATCTTGACAGTTCAGGCAAAATCACCGCACTCAAGGCTATATGCCAGCATACGGGCGATGTATGGAAGTGCATTGATTATACACTCACAAGAAGTCACTATCATTTCAGGACTTCACAGAAAAAAGTACTTGTAAAACTTCTTGAATCATATCCATCAAGGGATTTCAGGGACAATCTTGTTCTTTCGGATAAAAAAGCCGAGAGAATCAAGGTTATTCTACCATTTATAAGTTTCGGTACTCTTGCGAGAAATCCCGAACACAAACTTGCTGTAAATCAGCTTATGAACGGTGAACTTCGTTCGTGGGCAAGTACCGCCGTTAAACTGATTAATACAAATCCCGACGAGGCTATTGACTTCATTTCGGCAAGACCGGGTGAACTATTCCGTAAAATCAACTGGCTTATCAAAAAAGGCTGTTCAAAGGATAAATTAAAATCTGCACTTGCAAATAATGCAGAGAAGCTCAGCATACAGACTTTAGTCACAACTCTTAACAAATTCGGTGAAACACTCAGCAAATACAGAAACTTTGACCCTGATGCTGAGTTCACAGAAAAACCAATCCGTTTCGATGATGACTTTGAATACGGCGATGACTATACTGCTGAAGCATTCAATATCTACAGAGAACAGCAGGCAAAGGAAGTTTTTGCAAATAAAAAGACCAATGAGGAAAAACGTGTGGAATTTGAAGCTAAAAAAGCTGAGATAACCAGCATTATTGAACGTGCAAAAAATGTATTCAATATCTGTGAGTATGCACTGGCCGAACGCATGAAGAGTATCATAACAGGCTTAGAAGGTAAGAAAGTATACCTTGATTTCCATAATTATGACATTGATATGTCCGTTATCAACTGCAATGAGAAATCTGACGAGGGTGGTTATCTCCGAAGCGGTCTTGCAATAAAGCTTCCTGAAAATGCTGACAGACTAAGATTTTTTGTATACTGGAATCACCCTACCCGTGTTGATGTCGATTTACACGCATCTGCTCTTGATATTGACGGAAAAAATATAAGTATCGGCTGGAGCAGTAATTTCAGAACTACAGGCGGTTCTATCGTCTACAGCGGTGATATTACCCACAGTGATGCTGCCGAATACATTGATTTTGACCTTAACAGCAACTTAAAGGAAATTACTGCAAATATCAATATATACTACGGTGTTCCCACTTTCAAGGAATTACAGGAAGTCTATGTCGGCATTATGGCTGTAGATAAACTTGACCAGAAAGTAAAGCACTATTCAAGCAAAAACTGCTTCTTTTCACACTATCTCACGGGCAATTACAGAATGATTAATTATGGCTATATCGATGTTGTAAACAGAGTTCTTATATTTGACGGCTCACCTACTTACAATACATACAGCAGAACTCTGCACAACGAGCCAATGTTTTCTCTCGGTGATTACCTTGATATGCTCTTTGAGGCTAAAAATATTGAGATTGTTGATTCAAGAAAAGAAGCTGATATGGTTCTTATTATGGAAAAAGCATCGAAAGATAACGAAATCAGTCTCATTGACAATAATTTCTTCATGAAATGATTTTAAGAAAGGGATATATTCAGTAT
>JAIDNR010000422.1 GCA_029063695.1 Ruminococcus sp. | reverse complement strand
AGATGGTAAGCTGTACAAAGAATACAGTCTGGATTCTTTAAATCACAGCACAGAATCAGGAATAATAATAAAATCCAACGGTGAGGATTTTATTATAAGTGTTAATAATGAAAAACTTTTTGCAGTATCATCAGACGGAACAGTACAAGGAGAAATTGAATGCAAAAGTAGCTTTATTATTGGCTTTTCAAAGAACAGTGAAGATATTCCCACGGTCATTCTTTTCAATTACGACGGCGATACGGTGACGGCACAGATAAATGGTACAGAACTTTCAGAGCCTGAAAAATGCAGTAACCTTTCATCATCTGCATTTGCTGTCTGTGCAGGAAGCGGAGAATATTCGCTGATAGCAAATTTCAGTGATGGACTGTATGGCTTAAACGGAAATGAATGGCATAAGCTCACAGATTTTATGGACAACACTTTTTCCGCTGCTGAACTCCATGAACTGCTTGCTATAGATAAAAATACATTCGTTGCCATGAAAAGAAACAGTAATGGATATTCTCTGATAATGCTTTCGGAAGGTGATATTTCTGAAATCAAATCAAAAAAATTACTTACTCTTGCTACATTTGGAAATGCTGATACGCTTCTCGGTGACGAAATTAAAGCATTTAATAACACTAACGAAAACTATCGTATAGAGATAAAAAAGTACAGTGATAACTATTCTGAAAGTGCCAAAGCTATGCGTGAAGATATACTTTCAGGCAGTCCTCCCGATATTCTACAGAATAAACATGGGGAATTTTCTCCCGAATCCTTTGGTACAAGAGAAACGCTGTTCGTTGATATGTATGAACTTATTGACAGCGATTCGACTTTAAACCGTGATGATTTTGTTGAGGGCTACCTTGAAGCAATGGATTTCAGAGGAAAACTGCTTGAATTTTCACCGGGATTCAATATCAATACTATGGCTGTAAAGGACAAGTACCTGAACGGACTTACAGAATGGTCATTTAATGAAATGGTAGACGTTATTTCAAATCGTCCCGAAGATATGGGAATAATTCCATTTGTATGGGGAGCTACAAGAGCAGAATACCTGAACTATCTCACCGACCTTATCTCATTTATCGACTTTGAAAAAGCCGAATGCTATTATGATTCACCTGAATTTATAAACATAATAAAGCTTGTACAGGAAAACGAACTGGGAATGACTGTTGCGGACAGTGAAAGTTTCCGCCATGAATTATGGGGAAAAGATGTTGATGTGCAGAACGTTTTATACATAAACGACCTTTATCTGATAAGAGACAGTAACCTTTTCAGTATTACTTCTGCTGACAGTATACAGAGCGTTGTAAAAGCTGAATTTAATGAAGCTGTAACTTTTGTGGGTTATCCAAATGACATGGGAGCAGGCACGACTTTTTCACCTGATAATAACAGATGTTTTTCAATTATGAAAAGCTGTCATTATCCCGAAGGTGCGTGGGAATTTATCCGTGACAGCTATCTGACCGAAGATTATTATAACAGCTGGGAGGGACAGTCTTGTTTTCCTGTTATTGACATTATTTTTACAGAAAAGTTTGAGGATGAAAAAGAAGTATCAATGATTGAAAATCCCGAAACGGGCGAACGTTATAACAGTGATTTTTATATTGTGAATACTATTGATGATGCGATTTACTTTGACCCGTTCACTGACGAGGAAGTACAGAAATACAGCGACTTTGTCCGTGAAGCTGCAAAGCACCGTAAGCGTTATGATTCAACCGTAACCGGAATTATCTTAGAGGAGCTTACAGCCTATTTTGAGGGTGAACGTTCGGCAGAGGAAGCCGCCGATATTATTCAAAGTCGTGTAAGTATTTATATAAGCGAGAATTATGGCTGATGCCATGTCAAAATATTTAAGGAGTTTCGTAATTGAAACTCCTTTTTTTGTATTATTCAATCATTCAACAGTAACTTTTTTCATTATCTGCGGAGTAATGGGCTTGTCTCTGAAATCAGTATCAACTGCGGCAATTTCGTCAACAACGTCCATACCCTCAATTACCTTACCGAAAGCGGCATACTGTCCGTCAAGATACGGTGCATCTTCATGCATGATGAAAAACTGTGAACCTGCGGAATCAGGGTGCTGAGCACGAGCCATAGAAAGTACGCCTCTTGTATGTTTAAGGTCATTCTTTACGCCATTTGATGAAAATTCACCCTTGATATTCCAACCCGGACCGCCTGTACCATTTCCCTGGGGACAGCCGCCCTGAATCATGAAACCACTGATAAGTCTGAGAAAAGTAAGAACGTCATAAATAAACGTTTTAATGAGTTTCTCAAAGTTTTCGCATGAAATAGGAGCTGTTTCCGGATAAAGTTCAATTTTTATTTTCTTTC
>JAIDNR010000421.1 GCA_029063695.1 Ruminococcus sp. | reverse complement strand
TCTGGAATTAAAATATATTGCAGGGAAATTCCATTCACCTGACAAAACTTAAGCGCAGCTTTCAAGTAGTCTATCCCGTCACAGCGATAAATAGCCTTTGTTATTTCTCTTACATCGGTGCAGTAGTCTTCAGAAATAACTCTTTTAATCCATGCGACTTTTTGTAGTGTGTGTTCTTTCCAATCAATCAAAAAATTGAAAGAAAAGCAGTAGATACCTTCATTTCTAAAATACTCTGTGTTAAACCAGCAAAATGGATCTCCGCATACTGGGTTGTACGCTTCCAATTTCGTTCGGTCGTCAGAATGTGAGTAGATTGGGTGTATCAGTTTCATGTTGTCCCTCCTAATTACCTGATGCGAATATTTGGCTCAATTTTCGGTCAAAATTGCCCTCTTTAGCAAGTAACAAAGCGTCAATTTTTTTGAAGTTGTTAAGGGAAATATTTTGAGTGGTTATGAAGCCTCCAATATACTGCATGGATATACGATAGATAATTTCCGTTGGTGCAAGACCGTATACTTGCTTTTCAAATATGTGCTGTAAACGCTGCGTCTCATCTGGGTATGCTCGCTTCAAGCCATTGCTATTGAATAATCGCTTTACGATTTCCGCGATATACATTCCGGACTTCATATACAGATCAGCAAAAGTTTTAGTTGGATCATCAAAACAGCCGGGATTTTCCTGCTCAAGCATATCCACCATCTGCTTGACGGTGCGTTTAGGTGTGAATATCTGATTCGTTTTTTGCGGAGGGATATAATCAAAGATGTCCTCTGTATGAGATTCATCAAAGTAATCTGCCAGTTTGGTGCGCAGAGCAAGAAATTCCTTGATAGAATCGTCAAACACAACGGGATCAAAGAGTTTACCGGGATAGTATTTTTCCTCGCCTGTTTCAGCATCGGTATACGAACCGCCATCACGCAGCAGACGGAACTGATTTAATGTTATACTGGTAACTTCGAGGAAAACCTCGTCAGGGATAATCGTATCAAATGTCTCAAGTGAGGTAGAGTCATCACCATATGCCATCAGGAAAGACGGAATTGTTCTTGCAAAACCACGCAGATGGTCACGCACTGCATCTTCAATCGTTTCTTTGGTACGCTCACGTTTCTGTGTTTCTACCGTTTTTACGACCTCCTCGCACATTGTCGGAACAGTCTCCTCCAGCACGGTGCTGACACGCTCCTTGAATGCCTTGGTAGCTTCCTGTACCAATGTGTCAAAACGGTCATTGACCTCGGCGGCGGTCTGTCCTGTTTCGTGAAGATGCGAAAGCGCATCCTGCCTTTCTGCTTCGAGCGTTTTCTTCCTGATTGAAAAATCACAGTATTCCTGTGTGACGATTTTATCCGCCTTTTTCTCCAATTGCTTCTGTAGCTTTTTGGTGTCAGACTTTTTGAGATCACTACCATAAGTATCATTGGTAACCTGCATTACAGGTGTCACGATTTCCTTACGGAATACCTCCTGCAAATGAGATACCTGTTGTTCCTCTGTTGTTGCAGGGGAAGCAAGGATTTCCTCTGTCTTGCGCTCCAGCGTTTCTGTTATTTCTCCATAGATTTTCTCGCCAAACACATCCTGCGACTTTCCAATCACAAATTCATCTGGCAGATTAACCTCACCGTTCTCATCCACAAACAGCTCCTGTCTGGTCTGCGGAGATACATCCACCAGATCGCCCTCCGGTGCATTTGGCAGAGAACTGATAATGTCTATGACTTCCGGCGGCGCATTGAAGATGTTAGCAATGTTCTGGAACAGGAAGTTCGACATGAATCCACGACGGACAACCTCCAGAGACCGAATCTTTCTCGGAATGGAAAGCACCTTTTCTGCATCCAGCTCCACCATTTCACCTTGCTCATCTTCACCGATAACAGGGAAAAAGTTCAGCAGTTCACGGACATTCTGTTTTCTGGAATCGCTGTCGCCCTTGCCGCCGGATGTTCCGCTGGACAGATCATTCGCAAACTCCTCAAAAATTATCAGCGTTCTTGCCGGATCAAAGTCAAATACATAAGCATTCTGCTTCACACGCAGTTCGCCGTCCTGCTGATACCGCCACGGATTCTGGGAACGGAATGCAGCCTGCATATAGAGTGCAGGGCTCTTGATATTGGAGAGCATCAGAACCGCTGTCCATTCTGGAACGGTGATACCTGTCGTTAATTGACCGACTGAAAGCGTGATGGTCTTTTCAGAACGAGAGATAGCCTCATGCACCTTGTCATAGGCTTTTTTCGTTTCCTCTTCCTCGGAGAGCTTACCGTCACCGGCTGCCAAAACGATCTCATATTCCCTGAAAACCGGATGGTCTTTCAGCTTCTTTGCAAGAGCCTTTGCGCTGTCCACACGGTCAAGCAG
>JAIDNR010000420.1 GCA_029063695.1 Ruminococcus sp. | reverse complement strand
AATATAACTTCATCATCATTCAGAGTTACTTCCTTATTTATATAGTTGGAATAATCTTCAGCTGTAATAAAGTTAAGATTATAGACATAATCGAGCATTCTCATATCATTAGTATCATTGCTTAAACGAAATTCATCATTGCCCTCATACAATGCACTGAACTCGAGACTTGAATAAACTATCTCTTTTGTTATTTTTATACCCTCTTCGTCTGCCGTTTCGTTGACAATATCAACTATACCCTGATATTTTTCTTTGTCTGCCTTGTATGCTGAAAAGGAAAGCTGATATGGATAGCGTTGCATGATAATATCTTCAACGCCGATTATCATTGATACAGTAGGGGAAACGGTGGTAAGTACCATAGTTGAGAGTATACATATATTTGCAAGTCCCACGGCATTCTGTTTCATTCTGTACATCATGCCTGAAACGCTGATAAAGTGATTTGTTTTATAGTAATATCTTTTGTTCGCTTTTAATATTTTTAATAATGCTATACTTCCTGCTGTAAAAAGAAGATATGTGCCGAGTATTACAAGAATTACGGCCACAAAAAACAGAAGCAGTGCACTTATAGGATTCTTTACTGTTATGGCGATATAATAACCTGCACCGAGAGCAATAATACCAAGCAATGCGATAATCCACTTTGCCTTTGGTTCTTTTTCACCTGTATTTCCGCCTTTCAGGAGTTCAATAGGCTTTGAAAGATGTATCATTCTCAGCGAGTTAAGAAATATCAGGAAAAACAGAATACCGAAGAGTATCAGCGTATTTAATATTACGTCTTTTGAGATGTAGAATCCGAGTGAGATTTTTGCATTCAGAATTTTCAGCAGTACAAGATACATCAGCTTATCAAGAATTATTCCTGTAACAAGACCGCCCGCAAGGCTGATAAGTGTTACAAAAAAACTCTCATATCCGATTACTTTTGCAAGATGTCTTTTTTCCATTCCGAGAATATTGAAGAGACCAAATTCTTTTTTGCGGTTTTTTGTAAGGAAGCTGTTTGTATAAAACAGGAAGATACATGCAAATATTGCTATGACGTAGTTGCCGAATTTCAGCATCTCCTGAACTGCCTCTCCGCCCTGTACGTCTGAAAGTCCGTCATTCATGGAAAGCGACTTCATGATATAGTACATTGCAATTGTTAGAACACAGGTGATTATATATGGAATATATGTTCTTGCATTCTTTTTGATATTGGTCAGTGCAAGTTTCGGATAAAGTGTACCATTCATTGTGAATCACCGCCCGATGCAAGCAAAGTAAGAGTATCCGAGATTTTCTGGTACATCTCTTCATTTGTACAGCTTCCTCTATAAATCTGATGAAATACTTCGCCGTCCTTGATGAACATTACACGTCCTGCACGGCTTGCCGCCCTTGATGAATGAGTTACCATAAGAATTGTCTGTCCCGATTTGTTTATATCACCAAAAATATCAAGTAAAGCACTTGTTGACTTTGAGTCCAATGCACCTGTCGGCTCGTCCGCAAGTATGAGTTTCGGACGTGTGATTATTGCTCTTGCAACTGCTGCACGCTGTTTCTGTCCGCCTGAGACTTCATACGGGAATTTATTCAGCAAGTCGGTTATGCCGAGCATTTTTGCAATTGGTTTCAGTCTGTAGTCCATTTCAGCGTATTTTTTACCCGAAAGCACCAGAGGCAGAAATATGTTATCCCTGAGACTGAAAGTATCAAGCAGATTGAAGTCCTGAAAAACAAATCCGAGATTGTCACGTCGGAATGCTGAAAGTTCTTTTTCCCTGATTTTTGAAAGACTTTTACCATGCAGAATAACATCACCATTAGTAGGCTTGTCGAGAGCCGCAAGTATGTTGAGTAACGTTGTTTTTCCAGAACCCGACTCACCCATGATTGCAACGTATTCACCCTCCTCAACAGAAAAATTTACGTTTGATAATGCACGAACTTGATTGCCCGTGAAACGTGTTGTGTAGATTTTTTCAAGGCTTTTCACCTCTAAAATTGACATTTTTTATTTACCTCCTGTTTCAGTATGGTATTATTATATCACGAAAGCCGGATATGCAACATCGATTTGTGTGACATTCCGGCTTGTTTATGTGACATTTTTGTAAGGTTATTCAATATCGAGATTTTTTGATGAGAGGTCTATATAAAAATTTGTACCCCTGCCGACTATGGAACTGACAGAAAGTGAATGACCGAGATTATCGGCAGTTCTCTTGCAGAGATACAAGCCAAGTCCGGTTGATTTCTTGTCACGTCTTCCGCTGAGACCCGTATATCCTTTTTCAAAGATACGTGGCAAATCTTCGGGCGATATTCCTATTCCTGTATCTGATATAATAAGAATATTATTTGCATATTTTATAGTAACTGTTCCTTTGACAGTATATTTTACGGCATTTGAAAGTATTTGTTCTATTATAAATAAAAGCCATTTTTCGTCCGTAAGTACATATACATCAATAGGCGAATAAATCAGCCGTATTTTTTTGCCGATAAACAGCGGAGCATAACGGTGGAGAGCCTGTTTCAGGATAGTATCAAGGTTAAATCTGCCTATAACAAAATCGGTTGTGGGACTGTCAAGTCTGAGATAATACAATGCCATTTCTGCGTACTGTTCAATTCTGAAAAGTTCGGAAAGAAGTATTCTGTTTTCGTCCGTATCTTCTGACTGTAAAATCATCTGCATTGCTGAAATAGGTGTTTTTATCTGGTGAACCCATACAGTAAAATAATCCATGCTGTCATGCTGAATATTTTTCAAATTTGTGATATTGTCACTGCTTATTTCACTCAGCCTTATAATTATTTCATTCAGAATTTCCTGATATGGATTTTCGGGAGCAGGAATTTTTTCAATCATAAGAGGAAGATTTGCATAAATATCCTCAAGAAGTCTGTAACGTTTTCTGAATCCGATAAAACCTATGGTTATTATGATTATTCCTATTGTACTGCACAGCAGAAACGCATATAACACAGCTTCTGGAATTGTATCATACATAATGAGAATTACTGCAAATATTACTGAAAAAATCATGAATGCCAATGCCGTATACCTGTATTGATAAATATATTTAAAAAATAATTTCATTCTATTATATAT
>JAIDNR010000042.1 GCA_029063695.1 Ruminococcus sp. | reverse complement strand
ACGGCAGTTGCAACAAGGCTTTGCGAGATGACGGTATTATGGTAAATCAGCATGAAAGTCCGTTCTATGACGAAGATGCACTTGCCATGCAGAGAGCCCATAGAAAAATTGTGGAAAGTTTTCCGATTAGCAGAGTATATCAGGCTCATATACCGACTTATCCGTCGGGTCACTGGCTTTTCGGTTTTGCCTCAAAAAAATATCACCCTGTCCGTGACCTTAATTCCGTGAAATGGAATATGCTTGGTCTAAAAACGAAATACTATAATACAAAACTTCATGCAGGAGCTTTTGCACTTCCTAATTATGTTGAGGAAATGCTCAGAGAAGTCGAATAAAGGAGATTTTTTATGCTTGATAAAAATATACAGACTTTTATTGCCTGTGATTCAGAATATGATGATTCGAAGATAGTTCTTTTCGGAGCAGGTTATGACAGTACAACCAGTTTTCGTCCGGGAACAAGGTTTGCACCGTCTGCTATACGTTCCGAAAGTTTCGGAATTGAAACATACAGTCCCTATCAGGATAAGGACATGACAGATTATTCTTACTTTGACAGCGGTGATTTGGAACTTCCTTTCGGAAGTGTACGCCGTGCCATAGCTGATATAGCAATGCGTTCTGATATAATCCTCAAAGATAATAAAATTCCGTTTATGATTGGCGGAGAGCATCTTGTAACCTTGGGTTCTGTTATGGCAGTAAAAGAGAAATATGACGATTTGTATATAGTTCATTTTGATGCCCATGCCGATTTGCGTGACGATTACCTCGGTCAACCTTTATCTCATGCGTGTGTACTCAGAAGATGTCATGAGCTTGTCGGCGACGGTCATATATTCCAGTTTGGTATCAGAAGCGGTGACAGAGAGGAATTTCGGTTCGCTGAAGAACACACCGAAATGCACAAGTTCAGTTTCGACGGACTTGCCGAGACTGTCGAAAAACTCAAAGGCAAAAACGTCTATTTTACACTCGATTTAGACGTGCTTGACCCGTCTGTATTCTGCGGTACAGGTACTCCCGAAGCTGAGGGGGTATCATTCAGGGAACTGAGAGAGGCTGTTACTCTTGTATGCAGTGAGCTTGATATAGTAGGCTGTGACGTGAATGAATTAAGTCCGCATTATGACCAGTCGGGTGCTTCTACTGTCGTTGCGTGCAAGATTATCAGAGAAATGCTTTTAGCTTTATCGTAAGGAGAATGAAGAATGGAAATATATAAAAACGGCGAAACAAAGCCATGTATGAAAATAAAACTAACATATACAAAACCTACAATTTTTGAAAGTAAGGCAGGAGGTATGGGATATATTCCGCACGACTGCGGTTTCCCTGTCGATAAGAACGGCAGACAGTTAAGACTGCTTGCACAGATTGAGTGTGAAAAGGTTCAGCTTGATGATTTTCCGAAATCAGGATTACTGCAATTCTGGATACTCAATTCTGAAGATTATGGTATGGGCTGGGATAACCAGACAGAGCAGGACGGTTTCAGGGTGATTTATTATCCCGAAGTTGACAGAACTGTTACAGAAGATGAAATCCTCAGCAAATTCATTAAAAGCGAATATGATGATGACGAATATAATATGCCTGTTTTTGGCGAATATGGTATGAATTTTGAGAAGTGCGAAAATAAATATGTTGACTACGATGATGATATTGATGATGAAACATATCAGGAAATTATAGGACATAAAATCGGCGGTTATCCGTACTTTACGCAGACAGACCCCCGTGAATATGAGCCTTTGCAGAAGTACGATTATCTTCTGTTTCAGCTTGATACAGATGACGACGACAGGGGAGACAGAATAATGTGGGGCGATTCGGGAATAGGCAATTTTTTCATCAGCACCGAAAAACTTAAAAATCTCGATTTCAGCGACGTTCTCTACAACTGGGACTGCTGTTAATCAGTCAGAGCAGAGTATGAGTTCAGCAAAGTTAAATACAATAATTTTTGCTTTGGTAGTTCTTTTAATTATAAGTCTGTTTTCAATGTTCATGGAATTTCGCAGGGAAAAAGTCTGTACGGATTTATTTGTTGCTACTGTTGTGCGGATTGAAAGAAAATCTTCAAGAAGTGATACAAAATACAGATTTGTTATTAAATATACTTACAATGATAAGGAATACCGCAGAACAGGAAAATATATCAGGCAGAAGCCTTCCTGCAAGGTGAATGATATAATTCCAATAAAGGTTAATCCAAAAAATCCGGTTGAGTACTATCTTTTCTATGAATCCAGATACGCTGAAAATATAATACTGTTCGGTGTAGGAATTTTAGGACTTATAATGGCGGTAATAACTAAATC
>JAIDNR010000419.1 GCA_029063695.1 Ruminococcus sp. | reverse complement strand
CAATAATAAACAGCTCCTTTCAAAGTATACTTAATTGTTTATTTGTTTGTTGAGAAAAATGACACCCTAAAACTGCCAAGGCATATTTTAAGGGTGCCATTTAAATTAAAAGCAGTTCTTATTAGAGAACAATTTCGCAATCTGGTTCAACCTTTTTGCAGGCTTTCAGAACATTCTGCATAACACTTTTCGGATCATGACCATCAGCAAATTCAACGATCATTTTCTGTGTCATGAAATTTACGGTAGCAGACGAAACGCCTTCGGTTTTGCGAGCTGCGTCCTCCATCAGGTTTGCGCAGTTGGCACAGTCTACCTCAATTTTGTAGGTCTTTTTCATAGTAAATTCCTCCTGAATAATTGAATTTTTTTTGAATTTTATGATTAATCACTTGTTTAATCATCTTGGTTATAGTATAATACATACAGAGCAATAAGTCAATACACTTTTCGCTTATCCTCCCAAATGGGCGAAATGTTTTTCTAATTGGGCGAATGCGAAAACAAAGAAAGGATTAACCACTATGAGTGATTTAAAACTACCCCATTATCACGGAGAAGAACAAGAATTTTCGATGATACAAGAACAGATAAGCCGCGTGGACTATTTTCAAATCGTAGCAGACATATTTAAACAGCTTGGCGATACCACCAGAATCCGTATCTTTTGGCTTCTTTGCCACTGCGAGGAATGTGTCATCAATATTTCTGCTATACTGGAAATGTCAAGTCCTGCTGTGTCTCACCACCTTAGACCGTTGAAAAACAGCGGTTTGATTGTTTGCCGCCGCAAAGGAAAAGAAGTCTATTACCGTGCGGCTGATACATTTCAGAGTCAGCTTCTGCATCAGATGATTGAGCAGGTCATGGAAATTGCCTGCCCTGAATTATGAGGTTAACTGTATGAATGACGAAATACTACAAATCCGAAAAAGCATAGAGAGGATAAATGAAAAAGCACAGGGTGAATTGATTTCTCTTTTTCCCGGCGTAGAACTCTCGTATCTTTCTTTTGAGACAACTCCCTTTTCCATGCAGCACAAACATAATGCTATGGAATATATTATACAGATTAACTATTGCAAATGCGGACAGATGGAATGGAAAATGGGAAACGGGCAATACATTTATTTGAATCCGGGTGATTTTTCCTTGCATACTATGAATTCATGTACAGATTCCTTTGTTTCTTTTCCAACCGGACAGTATTCGGGGTTAACTATTTGTATTGATTTACAGGAAATCTCTATTCGTCCGCCTGAATTGCTGAAAGATATCGACATATTCAAAGAAACGCTGCGAGAGAAGTTTTGTCCGAATAGTACGATCTCTTTTCTTGCGGGAAATGAGCAGACGGAGAGCATTTTTTCTGCTTTCTATGACCAGCCGGAATATCTGAAACTACCATATCAGAAATTAAAGGCTTTAGAACTGCTCCTTTATCTTACTAAGCTGGAGTTTGCACCCCAAAAACAAGTGACCGCATACCAAGCAGAGCAAATTGAGATAATACGGAAAATTCACGACCGTCTAACGCAACAGATGAAAGAGCGAATTACAATTGAAGAACTCTCCAAACAGTATTTAATCAATCCGACTACTTTGAAGACTGCGTTTAAGGCAGTTTACGGAACTTCAATTGCAGCGCATATAAAAGAACACCGAATGGAGTCGGCTGCTAAAATGCTACGGGAATCTAATATGAGTATAGCAGAGATAGCACAAGCTGTCGGCTATGACAGCCAGAGTAAATTTTCTGTGGCATTTAAGTCGTCTTTTGGGGTCTTGCCGAGGGAATACAGGAGAAATCATAAATGAATCCAAACATACAATAGTGTGTTTTCAATAAAAAATATAATGAAACGCAGGTCTCATATTACTATCCGAAAAAACTATGTAACGCTTTTGAACTCGTAAGCACCCTATTTAAGCCGCATTTTCGCCGCAAAATATGAGGGGCAAGGTGTTTGTACCTTTGCCCCTCTCTTTTCCCGTTCGTCTAATAGACATTGCAGGACGTTCACTCCAAATCATTCCATTTCTTCTTTTTCCGCTGATTAACCTCACGCTCATTTTTGAGATATGCTTCGATCTCATGCTTTGCTTTAGCCAGATCATCAGACTTCTGCTTGACTGCTTTGTATTCTCGGTTTTTCTGCGAACGCTCTTGTCTAATGGCGTTTATTTTTTGCTACAACTGCTCAACTTTTGGGATAGTACCTGACGGATACCATTCCAATATCTGTTTCCTGCATTCCTCATATTCCTGCAGCTCAGAACTATGTTCTTTCCGAAATTTTTTCTCCTGCCGTCCGCAAAGGTGAAAGTTGAATTGAGTCCTACATTTTATGCATGGATATTTCAGTATCAGGGTAAAATACGTATACAATCTCCACAAGATGCAATTACTCAATTTGTGCAAATGGGAGAAAGTGTGTTCGAGGTGCATAAATAATCGTGCATCTCATTTTTTTGATATTGACATAAAAATCCATAAAGGTTATAATATATATACATAACCGGAACGAACGCTACAGTTAGAAAGAGGCACATAAAAATGCAACATAAGAACCCCGAATATTTCAAAAGAATTTTAGCTTTTATATACGATTATTCGGCAAATCACGGTTCATGATATTTATGTGGATAACTGTATCATTCAGGGGATCGCTGTAAAGGTCATAAAAGATCCGGAATAATAATATGGAGATAAGCATGAAAAAATATAAAGCTACAGAGGAAGATGAACCAAACGGCATGAACGTATTCACTCGTCTTCAACGCTGACATCACGATATTATTGGGATGTTTGAAAGTGGCGGCACATATTAAAACAAAATACGGTATGTAAACGGTAAGGTCGAGCTGAAACAGCGCTGCGTGTAAATCCTTTATCAGGGT
>JAIDNR010000418.1 GCA_029063695.1 Ruminococcus sp. | reverse complement strand
CTTATCGGGACTTCTGTCCTGACCATAGAAAACAAACCAGCTTTCGTCGGGTACTTTTTCATTCTGTGCAAGCATAAAAGCAGATACATCAAGTTCACATTTGTGATTTTCGCAGTCCCAGCCTATGCCTATTTTCAGCCTGTCCGTACCTCCGATACTCCATTTCTGGCCTTTAACCAGCCTGATGCCGTTTCCCGAAACCCGATTTCTCCTGATAACAGGCTTATTGGTTGTCGGCTGTATCGAATTATTTCCCGAAACGGCAGAATTTCTTGTATTCAGCTTTTCCTGTGAAATATTTGCGGACTCAAAAGGTCTCTTAATTATATTCTTATTTTCCCTGCCGTATATCTTTGCTATATTTCCTGAATCCACCGCCTGATTTATTTTTTTCGGAACATCAAAACCCAGATAAATCACCCTCTTATTTTATTGATACTTCTATAAGGTTACTGTTTTTTTCTTCAGATATACGGAAAAAATCACCGTCTTTCAATACAACCGATTTTCCTGTTAGAATCATACTTCCGTCCGATGAACGCATTTTCTCTATCTTATTATTTACAAGAATCCATTGACCGTTATTTCTGACAATGTATGCAAACATATCATGTGCGGCTTTTTCATCGTCAAAAACATCGGAATATATATGCCATGCAAACAACGGCATATTATTATAAACTACTGTTTCATCATACTGCACCCATTGTCCTTTTCTGCCGTTTATTTCCCTTTTGAAGCGGAGTTTTACAATCTGATTATCTTTTATTCTGCAATGACAGTAAGGACAGACAGGATTCTTTTCATCGTGCAGTATAAACCATTCTGCACCGCATTCGGGATTTTCACATGGGTAAAGCAGATTCCATGTTTTTATAAGACCACGCTCCCACTCCATAGCTGTCGGACGCTTTTTCGGTTCATGAAGTCCGTCAACAAAAGCCTGTAAAAATAACTTTTCAATATATACACCGAAATCGTGTATTGTTATACCAAGATTATCAGGTCTGTTGCTTCTGTCATAAGGATTTTCAATAAACAGAGCCATTCTGCCCATAAGCAGATAATCTTCTTCTTCGGAATCCAAATCGGGAAAATGCTTTATTCCTGCAAGAGGGTGACGCTTGAAAAGATATTCATATATCAATACTGCCATTGAGTGCAAATCGGTTTCAATACACGGCTGACATCGGCGTTTGTCATTCGGCGGATATTTTGCGGAATCCACAATTTCAGGTGCAATATAGCCTTTTGTACCAACAACTTCGGGCGGATATATTCCAGGAACGACAAGGGAATCAATATCAATTACAACACAGCCGCCTGTTTTAGGGTCTATCAGTACATTATTTCCTGATAAATCGGAATGTGCAAGACCTGCTGAGTGCATTCGCCTTACTGCTCTTGCAAGTGATATTGATATTTTCAGCATTGATTTGAAATTGCCGAATTCTTCATTATTAAGATACTTTCGTACGGAAGAAGTAAACCATCTGCTTTTTTTATCAGTTCCGACAAGATTTAGTCCGCTGAAGTCCGTAGCCTTTTCGTCAAAGAAATAATTCGACGGATATGCAGGGCAGACAATCCCGAACTCAGGATATACAACAATGGCAACAGGCCAGCAGAACAGACCCGAAAAATACTTCGCAAGCTTTTCGGTATTTCCTTTAGCACCGCCTTTTCCTTCGGATACAGTCGGATTGTATTTTCCTATAATAGCCGAAATTCTGTTTCTCAGGTAAACATTTTTTCCTGCATTCCTGTCATTGAAAAACTGAATTACATAACTTCTGTCAGGAGAAAAGTAAGTATGTTTCATTGTTCCTCTCGGCGGATTATCTGTTATAATATATGGCAGTTTAGTACCGTCCTGCAAAACCGCCTCAGCAATTCTTGACATATTTAAAATACCCCTCACATTCTGACAATAACAAGTGTTCTGTCATCAAAAGAACCACGTTCGATATAGTTATCAAGCCAGATTTTCAGGCGTTCTGACGGATTATTCGTATCAAACAGGTCATTAGATTTGATTTCGACGGATTTGATAATTCTCCTGTCATTCCAGAGACTTTCCAGTGAAATATCCGATTTTTCACAGATATTTCTTGTATAGTTCAGTCCGACTTTTATTGTTTTGTCATTTACCCAGGAATAAAAATCAGGTTCGGGAATATCTTCCGACAAATCAGATTCATCAAAGTCAACAGAAAGTATTCCGTTTGCCGATAAATCAAGATAAAGTCTCTGCAGCTGAGATTCGGGCGGAAAATAATCATCGGAAACACCGTCGGTCATGAGCATAAGAATATCGGAGGAATCAACGGAAACACGTGTTCTCACTGCAAGATTGGCGGATTCAGGCAGATTTACAG
>JAIDNR010000417.1 GCA_029063695.1 Ruminococcus sp. | reverse complement strand
ATATTATGTCGTGTGAGACATTAGCTCAGCCGGTAGAGCATACGCCTTTTAAGCGTAGGGTCGAGGGTTCAAATCCCTCATGTCTCACCATTTTTTATGCTCAAAAAAGTCTGCCTTCTATAATAAAGGCAGACTTTTCTGTATTCTGAACTATCTTAAAAAATCATGATACTTTAATGTACTCCATAAGTACATCATTAATCATCAGACAAAGATCTCCTGTCGTTTCATTCGGGTCATCATTTCCATCGATATTGTTATAACAGCAGTAAACAGATGACTTGTCATGAGATTCTTTGCCGTCCCATACGACGGTACCGTCGGCATAGACGTAGATTTTGAAATCATCGGCTGAGAACGTATATTCGGGAGTTCCCTCAATTATGGTATAACTTGCATCAGACCAGTCCCAGCCGAGAAAAGCATAACTTATTCCTTTGATTTTATCTTCAGTGAGAGAACCTGTGTAGGTTTCGCTTTCGCAGTAAATACTGTCCGTCATTTTATAGAGCGTACCAAAAGGAGCATAAAGATTTCCGCCGTCCGCAAGATACATTGCAACAGCCTCACGGATTACATTTTCATCAATTGCAAAATACTTTGTTCTTTCAATCATATTAATATCAGTCGGGTCATCGTCGCCAGCAGGTATCTTATCATATACAGTATAAGTCGCCAAATTCGTACCGTTCATGCTGAAAGTGAGACGATAAGTTGACTTACCCTCGTATGTTGAAAAAATAATACTGTCGATTCCTGGATAGAATCTATCTTTTGTTATAGGCGATTCAATTTCCTGCCAGTGTATACTTCTGAAAAAGTCGGACATCTGCTGTGACTTTGTTTCATCAAGTTCGCTTGAGGGAACAAAATTCCTGAAACCACTGAAAATCATTGCTTTGCCGTCGAGTTCGGAAAGCGGAGCTTCACTGTCTGCAAATTCGTCGCCATAGAGAATACTGCCGATATTGAGATTGAATAAATCAAAATCAATCTCATACTGTGAAACATTGCCGTTTTCGTCGTTATATTCAAGTATACCTTCACGATAGATAGTTATGCAGTCTTTTCCGCTGAAATTATAGGCAATTCCACCCATATAGTCATCTCTGAGAGTATCAAGCGGATACCATACCTGACTGTCGAAAAATTCCGCAATTTTAATCTGCTTTTCAGACGGAAGAGATTCACCGTCAAATAAATATTCTCTTATAACAAAGTTATCAAAAGGAGAAAGATTTTCAACATTTTTTGTGCCGTAAAGAATTTCATTTACAGTATCAACAAACGTGCTGTCAAGTGCATAATCCCCGCCATCATTGCAGTTCTGAAAATTAAGCCTGCCGTAATTGGATACTGTTATTCCTGTAGTCGTAAAGCCATCATCAATAACAAAGCTGAAAATAACTTTCGGTGCAATCTGATAGTGGACATCTGATTCAATTTCATGCCATGTGTAATTATTAAAAAATTCCGCAAGCTGCTGTACTTTTTCATCCGAAAGAGGATTGCCGTGTTCTGTGACTTTCATTCCCGAAATATCGCCGAACGGAGCGACAGATACAGGTGATTCCGCTGGCGGTTCAGTAGTTTCCTCTGTTATGGATTCTGTAAATTCCGTACCTGAAAAAGAACCGTTTCTGGAAATCAGATAGCCCGAATATCCTGCAATTCCCGTGATGACGGCAGCAGCGGCGGCAACTGATACTATACGTCTTATTCTGTGCGGTCTGAACGGCTCAACGGTGAAAGTTATTTCTTCGTCCGCCTCATTTTTCACCGTCTCTGTACTGTCGCATTTTTCAAGAATACGTTCTTTTAGTTCGTTGGGCATGGTAATTTTTTCCGCTGAATGCTTGAGCTTTTTTTCAATCATTTTACATAAACTCCTTTCGGTAAACTTCCGCAAGCAGTGTGCGACCTTTTGAAAGTCTCATCTTGACTGCTGACGGTGATTTTTTTATGATTCCTGCAATTTCGTCAATCTTATATCCCTCGATATAATGCAAAGTAAGCACAATCCTGAATTTGTCGGGGACTTCCATAAGTGCATCAAGAATATGTGTACTTTCTTCGTCCTGAATATAGCCTGAAAGAAGTTCTTCGGGTTCAGTGAAGTGACGTTTATTGAATCGCAGAATATCCCTGCACTTATTCGTTGCAACAGAAATCAGCCATGCTTTTTCGTGTTCAGAATTTTCAAAGTCGGGTAATTTTCTGAAATAGATGATAAAAGTCTCCTGCACAGCATCTTCCGCATCGGCATGATTTTTCAGCGTAAGCAGGCATATTCTGAAAATCATATCGCCGTATTTGTCCATAGCATTTTTAAGTCTGTCCTTTGCATACAAGGCATTCACCTCCCTTTGCTTATAATACGAATGAAAATAACAAAAAGTCAATTTTATATGAAAATTTATATAAAAAAAACGGACAGTCCTAAAA
>JAIDNR010000416.1 GCA_029063695.1 Ruminococcus sp. | reverse complement strand
CTATTGTAATTTTATCTTGACTTTTTAAGAAAAATGTGATATAATTTTACAATAAATTCTATTAAGACTGGAGTGAAATTATATGAAACAGCGACCTCTTATTGGAATTGTAACATCAGTTTTGGCAAAAAATCATATTCGTAATATTGTCAGGGGTGCTATCGCACAAATACAACTATGTGGATGTGACTGTGTCATTCTTTCCCCATTAATTAATTTTACGCAATGCTCATCGGCACACGCAAAGACAGAGCGTATTATTTTTCGGCAGATTTTGTCTGATCAGTTTGATGGCTTTCTGTATATCAGAGATGATGCAATGGGAAGCGAGGTAATTGCTGAAATAGAAAAATTGCTTTTGCAGTCAAATAAATATGTTATGACTGTAGATGATAATGAACACTCGTTTTTTGATAATACTCAATATGATGATTACGATGATTTTGGCAAGGTGGTAAGGCATCTTATTGAAGTACATGGCTATCGTAAAATTTATTGTCTTACAGGTCCTGAAACCAGTTTTCAAGCCCAGAACCGACTTCAGGCATATCAGGATATTATGACGGAACATGGATTGTATTATGACGATACATACTATACATATGGCACATTCTGGGTGGATTCAGCAATGGATTATGCAAAAAAAATAATTTCGGGCAAGCTGTCCATGCCGGAAGCGATTATATGCGGAAATGACGTTACAGCAATGTCGCTTATCAAATCTTTTAAGAGTGCTGGAATACAAGTTCCGAAGGATATTGCTATTGCCGGATATGAGGGCTTTCCGTTCACTGCAAATATTGATATTTCATTGACGACCTGTATGCGTGACAATTATCAGCTAGGTGCAGATGCTATGAGAAGATTGTATCGTAATTTGACAGGTATTTTATGCAATAAGGTAAATCACCGTGAAAACAGATTTATTGTTGGCAATTCATGTGGATGTGACAGTATTCCTGTAAGACAGTTGCATATTGACCAAAATGATGTTATTCCTAAAATGTTGGAAGAGATCATTTATTATGATGATATGGCATTTGATCTGGAAACAGCAAAAACTATACCAGATCTGCTGTATCGAACACTTGGGCATATGAAAATATTATATCAGGCTAAAGAACTGCGTATCTTTCTATATGTATCAGAAAATCAAATGCAATTAGCTGCATCCGGTACTGAAACTGAAATACATATTTCCGAAAATGAGGAGATTTTTCCGAATAGGGATATAATATCTGTTTTATTGCATACCAATTCACCAAAGATTATATTTCTGTCATTACTGCATTTGCAGGAACAGAAATTTGGAATGATTGCTTTGTCCTTCAATCAATACGATCGTATATATGATCGTAATTATCAACGTTTTGTATCCGATTTTGAAGTTGCATTAAATAAGCTGTACAGAACTCACAACAGTGCAAAACTCACTTCTGATTCAATACGACAGAAAAATCGAGATGAGCAATATGAAAAACTTCTTAAATTGCGTACACTTCTTCAGAATGAACCTGGACAGGAATGGACGATTGAAAAGATGTGCAGCGTAACGAACATGAGTAGAAGTACTATGCAAAAATATTATAAGGCATATTTTGGAAAAAGTGTATTTGAAGAATTGATTTTGTTTCGAGTGGAAATGGCAAAGAAGCTGCTTGAAGAGCATGAGCTATCACTTAAAGAAATTACAGTACAATGTGGATATTCTACAGAAAGCTATTTTATGAAGCAATTTAAAAGCGTAACGGGTATTACTCCGACATCTTATCGTAATAGAAAAAGATAGAATCGGTATAAGTATCTCGATGAACTTATAAAACTTCTCAAACCATTTAAAATCAAAAAAGGTTACTCTGATAACAACTTTGCTTATCAGGATAAAATAGAGCCCGATATTCTTGAAACAAAAAAGAAAAATACTCAGAAAATAAAAAGAGATTACCACACTTTAACAACAAGAATTAAACGTCGACTTTTCCAAAAAATTTTGAGGAAGAGTCCAAGGCAAGAATCATTTTCCTCAACCCGTTACATTTTAGAGGTATAGTTTTCCCTATAACTTGCTCGGACGGCTATGATGGGCTATCCGTTAGCCAAAAAGCCTATCATCATTCAAGGTCATTCCGCTTTTTCTGCTAACTGACCTCACACTCATTTTTGAGGTATACTTCGATCTCCTGCCTTCCCTTAGACAGATCATCAGACTTTTGCTTGACCGCTCTATATTCATCGTTTTTCTGCGAGCGCTCTTGTCTGAGGGCGTTTATTTTTTGCTCCAACTGTTCAACTTTAGGGATAATACCTGACGGATACCATTCTAAAATCTGTTTTCTGCACTCCTCATATTCCTGCAACTCAGAACTATGGTTTTTCCGAAAATTTTTCTCCTGCCGTCCGCTGAGGGGTTTCAGTTTCTCGCCTCATACAAGCGAACGGTATTTGGATGTATTCCAATAATTTTTGCGACTTGTGAAGTACTGTACATTTTCAATTTAAACCACCTCTGATTTATTATACTTCAATTTATAAGTCTGGTGTTATAGTGGAGGGTTTAATACAATATGCTTTAATTTGCTTTAATATAAAAAAATAATAAAGCGTTACATATGTGGTAACGCTTGCATTATAAAATATAGTATATATTACATTAATATTATATATGTTTCTTACATGTTTGTCAACATAAAAAATAAATAGTTTAAGATGAAAAATATTTTATAGCAATCCACAAAAATAAGGCAGCAGTTGACAGAAGTGATATAATATAAGTAGGCGG
>JAIDNR010000415.1 GCA_029063695.1 Ruminococcus sp. | reverse complement strand
CATTTATGCCCTCTATCTTGATTAATTCTGCTGATTTATCACTTATTTTCAGCCTGCTGTCAGAAATAATATAGCTGAAACTGTCGTATTCTTCATAGTAACCCTCATTATTTGAATGTATCGTAGGGAACTTTGTTTCTTTCAAATCGATAGTATCAGAATCGCCAAACGCATTATAAAAGTCGTCTGCTGTGGTAGAACAGTAATCAACTGAAAGATATGCGTCTGTTATTCTTATACGTGTATCGAATTTTTTCTCCTGAACTAACAGAATATTGCCGTTCGTCGTTTTCAGATAATTGTCAAGCCTGTATGCTTCGTCCTGTGCCGTTACGCTTATTGCAGTAACATTTCTGAAAGCCCTTATCGTGGAATAATTATTGAGTACCTGCACAGAAATCGTGACAATCAGAAACAGCGACAGTGCAGTTTTATTTCTGCGAAATTTAATTAAAATAAAAATCGATGCTATAAAGAGAATATATACGGTCTTGAATATTATCATTCCCGCATTCATATAAATGATACTTCCCGATTTTGCAATGCTTTTGTTTGCAGTCTCAACTGTATCACTGAATATGTCAGTTACCAATTCAAGCAGAAATTTCAGGTTTGTATTATCAACCGCTGAACCTTTAAAAAGTGAGTGTAATATAAATATAGTTACAACAGGTATCACGAAAACAAAAAGTTTTCTGGAATAATCAAAAATTTTATTTTCAGTTGCGGAATTGCTCTGCTCACTCTCATTTTTCAGAGTATCAAGGAATACCACAAATAGTGGAAGAAACAACGGACAATAATAACGTAGATGCTGGCGCATATCAATTCTGCCTAAATCTTCACGGACTGAAATAGTAAATGTGATAATTCCAAGTGTTATGAGGGCAGATAAAGCAGTGAAAATGTACATTTTGTTGCGGAGTTCCGCTATATTGCGCCTGCTGATTTTCAGCAACGGGTACAGCAACGGGAAGAACAGAAATGCTACTGCAAGGTATGCTCCGTCATATAGAATTGTATATATCCAGTACGCAAATTTGTATGGTGTACCTATTTGGCTCAGACTTGTCTGATTGTACGAACTTCCTATATCGCTGAAAACCATAAATTTGGCGATGATAAAGAGTAACGCAAATCCTGTAATAAATGCACCGCACGGGACAAGTATTTTCTTATCCTTGCAAACAAAAAAGCGTACAGCTTCAATCATTATAAAAGCTAAAACAAATGCAAGTGCGATTTCCTTACACAGATACAAAAGATAGGTGTATATACCTGTAAAAAACGCCAAAACTGTTTTCTTTTTAATGTCTGCAACAGTAAAAATCTTTATCATAAGATAAATCAGCCATAATCCCATTGGAAGATAAAGATTTTCACTCATAAACACCATAGAATAACACATATCAGAAGAAAGTGCAGTTAATATAATGGCGGAAGTAACTATAAATTTATCTTTTGTAATGTTTCTTGCAATCAGCCATACGGGAAAAACCGATGACGAAATCAATATGCTGTTCCATACCGAAATCAGTTTAATTCGTATTATAGAATTGCTGACAGAAAAAAATGGTGCAAGGAATACAGAATATAATATCTTTGAAAAATCACCAGGTGTGCCATAAATATTAAAATTCTGGTCATGCCATATACTTTTTGCAATCTGCATATATCGTAATTCATCATAATATGTGCTTAATCTCTTTTCGTATAAAGATAGGTATGCTCTGAATACAACGCTGCAAATAAATATAAAGATTACAAATATCCAGTAGTATTCTTTTATCCTTTTCAATTTCTTCTTCATTCCTTTATTATTAATCTCTATAAATAATATGACGAACTCCATATCCACTTGTAAATATTTGGTCAAGTGTTGTTACTAGTGTTTTACTGCTACCAGGATCATTCACTACAAGTTGATTTGCAGAATATGATATACCATCTCCAGTATAACCCTTAATAACAACAAAATGTTGATTGCCAGAAGAATTGCATCTACTTATAATTACTGGATGACCCTTTTTTAACTCTTTATATATACTGGATAGTATGGTTGAAGTTAATTTTTTATTCCATAATTTATATCAGTATATGTTGAAGGAATACTTATATATCCACCACCTGAATCAAAAGTAATTCCAATATTTTTATATTATATGGTGTGTAAGATGAAAAAGTTTCAAAATTTTCTACCATAGCAATATTTCCATCTGCTTGTATTCTTAAAAAGGCATTTGTATTTCTTCCTGTGCCTGTGTTGACCAAACTGCTGTTTTGGTACAACTTTCTAATTTATATACTACAAAATTACCATCACTTTGCATAATTACCATATATGTTCTGTTTGGTGATGAAATGCAATGACCTGTAGTTAAATTGTAATTAGAAATAGAACTTTTGGTACTCCATATATAATATTAACTTGTGTTATCTTTTACATTTAATTCACATGATGAAGAAAGAACAAGTGAATATTTATGAGATGAACCATAAACATTTGTTTTAGTAGCCCATAAAGCAGTTCATGATGAACTATAAATAACAAAATTTCCATCACTCTGCATAATGGCTTTATAATTACCATTAACAATACTTTCACCAGAATTAAGTGTATTACCCTCTGAAAGTACATTTGTTGAAGAACTTAGTATTGAAATTGAACTTTCATCAACACTATCGTCATTTGTAAGTATACTATACTCAGGGACATATTCTATAAATTCGTCATCAGAAACATAGTTTTCATATGGTACAGCATCGTCTACATAATTA
>JAIDNR010000414.1 GCA_029063695.1 Ruminococcus sp. | reverse complement strand
CAGCCTTTAAAATTAAATTTTTTCATAAACAAGCCGTGATGACTGCAATAAGTGCAGAGAATAATGATGACCTTTGCTTCAAATCTGTCTGTAGATACAAAAATATTCATCTTAAAAACGGAAGTATTATAACTCCTGCAATCATAATAGCTGCAACAACAAGAACTGCAATTCTCGTCCACAGTTTTTTCTGAGGTTTATTGCTCATTTTCATCACTCCTTAATGACGTTTTTTTGTACGCTTTCTGCGATTCGGAGTATAATCGCCGAAAATGTCGGCTTTTCTGCGGTTTCCGTAAGCGGCTTTTCTGCGGTCGGGCTTAAATGATTTTTCAGTTCTGCGTGACTGTTTTTCACTGCCCGAATTACCATTGTAAAGCTTGATTTCAACTTTATTACCGTTGATTTTCATAGGATTGGTGCTTTCAAGAATGTAATCGGTTTCAGCTTCGGGAATCTCAACAGTTGTGTGATTATCGAAAATATCGATTTTACCGAAATCCTGTCCTGACATTCCTGTAGCATCAACCAATGCACCGAGAATAAAATTAGGTGCAATTTTTTTGTTTCTGCCGATACTGATGTCAATTTTCACAGTCTTTGCATCGCTTTTTCTACCTTTTTTCAGTGGTTTAGGCATATCAAATTCAGGAAGTCCTGAAATTTCTTTCTCCAGACGTTCATTAATAAGCCTAAGTGCAATTTCACGGTAATCAATTCCAATAGAAGCAAGCTTGTCCGTAATATCATCGTATTTATTATTGACAGGCGGCATTTCCACAATTTCCTTGATTATTTCTTCTTTTCTGACTGAAATAATATCAGATTTATCAGGCAAAGGAAGTTCGGTTATTTCAGCCCTTGTATATCTTGCGATGTCTTTCAGTTCATACTGCTGACGGCGGCTTGTAACAAGAGTATATGCCGCACCGTCACGTCCTGCACGTCCTGTACGTCCGATTCTGTGAATATAGTATTCATTATCCTGCGGAATATCATAGTTGAATACGGCATCAATTCCGCTTACATCAATTCCGCGAGCTGCAACGTCCGTTGCAACAAGGACTGCTGTGGCTTTGGATTTAAAGCTGTTCATTACCTGAGTTCGCTGTGCCTGTTTCATATCACCGTGCAGACCTGCCGCATGAATACCGCTTTTTACAAGTTCCTCAGTGAGTTCATCAACCATTTTCTTTGTATTGCAGAAAACCATAGCAGCTTCAGGTGAATACGCCGCAAGAAGCAATTTAAGTGCATCGGTTTTTCGTCCCATAGCAACCATGAAATAGAACTGCTGGATTGATTCAACTGTTTTCTGAGCTGATTTTATTTTAATCTGCACGGGTTCATGCTGATACTTTTCTGTGATTGCAAGAATTTCAGGCGGCATTGTTGCGGAGAAAAGTACAGTCTGTCTTTCTTCGGGAACTTCTGATAAAATTGATTCAATATCTTCACGGAATCCCATATTCAGCATTTCGTCCGCTTCATCAAGAATAACAGTGCGAAGCTTGTCGAGTTTAAGAGTACGGCGGCGGATATGGTCCATAATACGTCCCGGTGTGCCTATAACAATGTTAGCGCCACGTTTCAGCTCCATAATCTGACGTTCCATGCTTGCACCGCCGTAAACTGCTGAAGTCTTTACAATACGTTTGTATTTTGCGAATTTCCTGATTTCCTCGCAAGCCTGCATAGCAAGTTCACGGGTAGGGCATAAAATGAGTACAGCGACGGATTTTCTGTCGGCATCTGTAATACTCTCAACGGCAGGAATACCGAATGCGGCGGTTTTTCCCGTGCCTGTGTTGGACCGTCCCACAACGTCTGCACCCTGCATAAGTAGGGGAATACTTTCCTGCTGGATTTCAGTCATTTCCGAGAAACCGAGTTCCTCAACTGCGTTAATTATTTCCTGTGATAAATTCAATTCATTAAAATGCATTATGTTTCCTTTCTTTGTATGAAAAAATATATTCCTGTATAACATAATACCATAAATTTTCAGAAACGTCAAGAATAACTTGCAATTATTTTTGCAATATGATATAATATATAAGATTATAACACTTTTGGAGGAAAAAAATGTCAGAAATATTTTCAAGGACAGAATTGATGTTCGGAAGTGAAGCAATGCAGAAGCTTTCCAAATCAAGAGTAGCAGTATTTGGTATAGGCGGAGTCGGTGGGTATGTTGCGGAAGCTCTTGCACGTTCAGGAGTTGGTGCAATCGATTTGATTGATAATGATACTGTAAACGAATCCAATATAAACCGTCAGATTATCGCACTTCGCAGCACTTTAGGACAGTATAAAGTTGATGTGATGAAGTCACGTATAGCAGATATAAATCCCGACTGCAAAGTTATGGTACACAGATTATTTTTTATGCCTGATACTGCAAATCAGATTGATTTTTCACAGTATGACTATGTTGTTGATGCTATTGATACAGTCACAGGCAAGATTGAAATAATCATGCAGGCAAAGTCACTTGATATACCTGTAATAAGTTCAATGGGAGCAGGCAACAAGACAGACCCGACTAAATTTGAAGTGACCGATATATATAAAACGTCAGTCTGTCCGCTTGCAAGAGTAATGCGACGTGAAATGAAAAGCAGGGGAGTGAAATCTCTGAAAGTTGTATATTCAACCGAACAAGCATTACATACTGATAATACAGGCGGTGGCAAGCCGATACCTGCTTCCAATGCGTTTGTGCCGTCCGTTGCAGGACTTATCATAGCAGGAGAAATTGTAAAATATTTAAT
>JAIDNR010000413.1 GCA_029063695.1 Ruminococcus sp. | reverse complement strand
ATCTGATACTGATTGGGAACTGCACTCCATGCGTATACAGACAGTTCAATATCATCGGGATTGAACTTCTCGCCGACATTAACAGTATAAGTTTCCTGACAGGTATATACTGCTCTGATTTCACCTTCGGCAGGAGGTGCCTGAGTTGTCACAGCCTGTGATTCGTCTGTTAATGCTGTTGTAGGGTAACTGCATATATTGCAGTTGGCATAAGTTGTTGTGGTCATGCCTGTATAAGGCGGTTCTGTAACATTTGGGTCAATGACATTAATGTGAATATAGAAATTGCTGTCCTGCATTACCATATCATATTTTCCGTCAGGTACATCGGTAGAGCCTGAATTTTCAATATCGAATGTTGTCTTGAAACCGCCGTTCAATTTGCAGTTTATAAGATATTCGCCTGCTTTTGATGTATCAACACTGCTCATGTCAAAGGTATAGCAGTCGGAATGCTTACCCGAACCGATAGAAAAGCTGTAGTTGAGTAAAGTTGTCGAAGTCTGAAATTTTCCGTCTGGTAAATATCCCCATACATTGAGGTTAAGAATTATGTCATTCAGGTCAATCTGTTCTCCGACATAAACATCATAGTACGGTTTATCAACACTGAAAATAGCTCTCAGTTCATCGGTTTTAGGCGGTGCCTGAGTTGTTACTTCCTGAATTTCTTCTGAATCAGGCGTATTACTGATGATTGAAGTGTCTGTGACTTCTGATTCATTTGCAGAAAATGCTTTGGCTTCAGCAGTAATTGTCAATGGTATCAACGGCATTGCAGCGAGCATTCCGCCTGTGATTAATGATATAAGTTTTTTCATGTTAAAATCCTCCTGTTTTTATCTTTATAAATAAGGCTTGATTTGTCTGTGCTTATGGGTTTCTTTCACCTCCTTTTGATTTGACCCCTTTCATAATATTAGACAAAGAAAGTTACAAATATTCTCATATATTTTATGCACAAATTTCGATGTTGATTTTTGTAAAAATATAACAAAGAAATTAGTCCCATTGTGCAGGTGCTTATAAAGAAGTTTTAGCCATAGCATTTTTGATAGTAATTCAAAAGTGCTATGACATTTTTATTGACAAACCAAGTTTTTTGATGTATAATTATTACTAATATAAATCGGAATTTAGAGACAGAAAGGAAAAAATTATGAAAAAGGCAATTGTAATTTTTTTATCTATGACAATGTTATTATCAGCAGGAGCTTGCAGTAACAACAAAGAAATCAGTGAAAGCACGTCTACGGAGATAATGCAAATTGCTGAGCCGATACAGCTTGTCAACAAAATGACGGAAACAGAGCGTGCAAGAGTAAACAAACATACGCTTACGCTTCTTGACGAGCCTGCGGATATAGATGATATAGAGCATAAGGTGAGCATTGAATTTGCAACAAACACGATTGAGTTTGATGAAAAAGAGATTGATGAAATGCGTGTCAAACTTGAAAATAGGCGTGATGAAATTACAGATGATGAATATGAACAGGCTATTGAAGAAATCAACGAAATAGCAGAGTCAGGGAAAAAAAGCTATACTTATGCGGCATATGCGCTGATAGACGGAGTCCTTTATTCAGGTTCGTTTTGGGAACCTGAAAGTGATGATTATGGAATGTCGTTTACAATATATAATGACGAAATGAATGAAGTTGAAACCGTAACATTCAACACCTTTGAAGAATATCTTGATTGGGCGGCTAAACGTTATAAAAAAGAAGGTTTTTACTCTGATGATATGATTAAAAGCAAAATACGTCAGATACAAATGGTTCGTGATGCTCTGAAAAGCGGTGACTATGAAACATTGCCGGAGGGCAGCATTGACCTGAATGACCCGCTGCTATTCACAGACCCATATGCAGACCCTTTTGCAGACTATCGAAATACATGGGAGTATGACCGAACAGCAGTAGAGGCGATTAAGGATTCCATAGACGAAATAAGTATCTACGACGAAGAACTTAACACTGAATTTCTTGTTCATGTTACTCTCCCTTCAAATTATGATAAAGATAAAACATATCCGGTATTTTTCCTTACAGACGGTGTATGGCGTTTTGGAAATCATACGGAGTTGCGCAAGGTCATGGAGGACGGAGAAGCTGATGATGTTATTCTTGTAAGTCTCGGCTATAACTATAAAATAGACGGCACTAACGCATATTACCGTTTCACACATCTGATACAGGAACGTAACAAACTGCTGGACTTCATAACAGACAATTTAATGCCATATCTCGGAGAAAATTATAGTATCGACTATGCAAATTCTTCCCTTTATGGTCATTCTAATGGTGGAGTGTTCGCTCACAATGCTCTCTTTCACTCTGACCTTTACGAGAATCAGCCATTTGGTAATTACATCATAGGTAGTCCAGCATTCTGGGGTCTGTATGATGAGGAATTCGATTTGGATCCTGATGGCTGTCAAAGCGATTATGGATACTTTGATAGAAATGACACGCTTGATAAAAACGTGTTCCTCTGCGGAGGTTCGCTGGAAGATCCCGATTACGCTGATAGCTACAACGGTCACGATACTACGCTGGAGGGACTTGCAAAACTGAACGACCGACTGGAGTCACACAATGCAAATGTAACATACAAGCTGTATGAATCCCACCACTATCAGTTTATTCCCGAAATGCTAATAGAGTTCTTGAAAGAGACATATCCAAAACTATAAATTCTGATTTATACGAGTACCCCAATAGAATAAATTTAGCCCGAAAGCAGCTTAAAAGCTACTTTCGGGTTTTAATTCTTTATAAGCGTCTTCCTTTTCTGAGATTGCTTTTTCTGATTATCTTGTAATTATTCGCTTAAAAGTGCATTATACTGTTCCATAGTAAGCGGAAGTTCGGACTGTCTGATTTTTTTAGCTTCAATAAGTTGAAGTGTCACAGCATCTGCACCTGTTACACCGTCGCCCTGATTAACAATATCGGCATTGATTTTACCTTGCTCGCTGAGAGCATATTCGTCGGGATTGCCCATATGCTGGATAATAGCTGTTGCGTCGGCAATATCAACAGAACCGTCCTCGTTGGCATCGCCGACAAGATTGTTTTTTCCTGATTCTGTCGTCGGAGAAGCGGAAGTAGTAGTGGAAATAGGCTTATCAGGTTCGGTTGAAGTCTGACTGCCTCCGTCTGCGGATGTTCCGTCGGGTTCTTCACCATAATAAAGTTCACCGTTTATATAGACAGGAATATATTTTGTAACGAATCCTTTAATTGTACCTTCAGCATCTGCCGTACCTGATTTTCCGATAATTTCCTGATTTGAGAAATCGTTTTCGGCATTCCAGCCGCTGCCGTAGTCAGGGAATACAAATGCAAGAA
>JAIDNR010000412.1 GCA_029063695.1 Ruminococcus sp. | reverse complement strand
AAGTAGGTCATCAATAAGTTCGTCACAGCATGTAAGTACAAGAACTTCCGTATGAGCTAGGATTCCTATAAGTTTTTTCATAATATTTCACTCCTCAGAAAATTATTGGCAGAATATATTGCAGTATCATTATTGCACATAAATCCAGAGCGAACATGATAAGAAGAATAAGTAGGATATTAATGGTTTTTGTTCCGCCTGCATGGCGGAGCTGTTCTTTTGTAATATCCTCACCGAACGCTTTTTTTATACGCCTGATTGACTTTACTGCAAAATTATAATAAAGTTTGTTGCCGAAAAGGCACAGAAGAATACGCATAATCAAATCAGCAGTACTGCATATTTCCATAAGCGAATTAATCAAATCTGCATTTTTATTAATTATGTCATAAGTACTCTGAGGAAGAAAATCAGGGTCATATGCACTTCCACCTGCCAGAACGCTTATCATAACAGGAATCATCAGAACAACACTTATGATTGACGTGAGAACTGCCCAGAACCACATTTTTCGGTTGGCAAAATAAATCTGCGGAAAGATAAAGCAGATAAGATTGAAAGATAAATTTCTTCCCATATTTCTTATTCTTGCAAAAACGGGCATATAATACAGCACATTTCTGTTGACGAAATCAAGAACTTCTCTGAGAGTACAGCCGTCTTTTTCGCCTTTGTCAAGTATTCTGAGATTGTTTTCGATAAATTCGGGAATTGTCGTAATCTGAATTTTTTCAACGTTGATTTCAACAGGTTTTTTTATTTCCGCATCATCGTCTGAGCCGTCGTTTTGTACTGTATTACGGCGGTTCTGTGTATTCCAGTTGAATTTAACATTGTGACGGACTGTGTTTACACATTCACCGTTTATTCTGTAGCATTTTCTGTGATGAGGTGTGCCGCATTCGGGGCATACGACAATATCATCTGATTCAGTGAATTTATTTCCGCAGCCTGCACATTCTGCTCCTGTATAATTCAAAAAAATCATCTCTTTTCTTTATTTTATAAAAATATTATAACACATATTGGTATGTAAAATCAAGAGATTTTACAAATATACACCATTTTTGGCTGAATACCATATAATGTACGGAGAAAATAATTCTCATATATTTTTTTTGAATGGAGAACAGTATGAAAAGTAAAATCAATATACTTATTGCGGGCGGAGATATGCGGCAGATTTTCTGTGCTGAAAAGCTTGCTGATATATACAACGTGAAAGTTGTCGGAATTGACAGAGAATTTTCAGGAACGGATTTTCCCGACGGTGAATGTGACTGTATAGTACTTCCTGTTCCGCCCCTTGACGAAAATGGAAATATAAATACGCCATGCTCAGATGATATTATTTCACCCGATATGCTGAAAAATATCATGAAAAAAGACTGTATTATTTTTACGGGCAGATATGATAAACGGCTGAATGAATTATTTCCATACAACAGAATTATTGACTATATGAGCCGTGAGGATTTAAGTCTGAAAAATGCAGTACCGACGGCTGAGGGAGCTGTGCAGATTGCACTTGACGAATTACCCGTAACACTCAGCGGACTTTCTGTCCTCATTGTCGGAATGGGCAGAATCGGAACTGCTCTTGCTGAGATTCTGAAAGGCTTCGGAGCTGATATAACTGTTGCCGTGCATAATGCAAAAGGAGCAGGAAAGGCACGTGTTATCGGCATAAAGTCAGTATGTACAAAAGATATGGATACGGATTACGGACTTGTGTTCAATACTGCACCCGAACTTGTTTTTGACCGTGAATTATTGCGGAAATTCAGTGATGATACGCTTTTTATCGACCTTGCGTCACGTCCGGGCGGATTTGATTTTGACAGTGCCGCAGAACTCGGCAAAAAAGTAATATGGGCATTGGGCATTCCAGGAAAAACCGCACCTGTAACAGCAGGTGAAATAGTTGCAGAAACAATAATCAACATACTTTCGGAAGGAGGAGACTGAAATGAATGACAGTTTCAAAGGCGTAAGAATCGGGTTTGCAATGACAGGTTCTTTCTGCACTTTCGACCGCTGTTTCCGTCAGGCTGAACAGCTCAGACTTATGGGAGCTGAAATTATTCCGATAATGTCCGAAAATGCGTCAGGCATTTCAACACGGTTCGGAACAGACGTTGAAAACATTACACGTCTCAATAAAATAAGCGGGCGTGAAGTTATTATGTCAATTTCAGATGCTGAACCTATAGGACCTGAAAATCTTACGGATATTATGGTTGTCGCTCCGTGTACTTCAAATACAACTGCAAAGCTTGCCAACGGAATTACAGATAACTGTGTTACAATGGCAGTAAAATCACATCTCAGAAGCGGAAAGCCTGTTGTACTTGCGATAGCTTCAAATGATTCGCTTCTGGGTTCGGCGAAAAATATCGGTGAATTATTCAATCGCAAGAACTATTATTTCGTTCCTATGCTTCAGGACGATATTGAAAAAAAGCCTGCTTCTCTTGTTGCACAGTTTGAAATGATACCGCAGGCAGTTGAAGCGGCTTTCAAGGGTATTCAGTTAAGACCGATAATCTACAGCAAATAAATTTATCGTCCCTTATCGACCCTTGCCGTCACTTGCCGTCACTTATCGTCACCCAAGGGGGTATATTTATCGTCACTTACCGTCACCCTTGTTAAAATCAATTCACACAAAATTCATAAATATACTTCAATAGTCCTTGTAT
>JAIDNR010000411.1 GCA_029063695.1 Ruminococcus sp. | reverse complement strand
ATATACGCCTCGGATTTTAACTGTTTAAGATTTTTAAAATAGTTGTCTCCCTTATTTTCTAAGAAACATAATGCTTTCTTTGTAATTTCATTTGATTTAGGGTGCTTTAAAAGACTTATGTTTGACGTAACTATATCACCGACAGCAGTCTGAATTTCAGCAATAGTTGTACTCATATCAACACCTCTCAACTTATGAATCCGTCTATTATCTTAAGCGGATCTTCAATGTCCAGATTTGCCATATTATTGACAGCAGAGTTGAGGTAGAACATAGATGAAACATCATAAATAAAACTTTGGTTCAGAGAGTGTTCAAAACCTCCATAAACAATTGACTCGATAGTAAAGCTATCACATAATTTGTACGCAAAAGTAAGTGCCATCATCAAAAGCATAGGCATAGGCTTTGTACCGTATGTGATGCAGGCATAAAGTTCTTCGTCTCTGTTATTAGCAAAAAGTGTAGAAATATTTTTAAAGAGATCAAGATGATTCTTAGCGATCTCTGAGTCAGGCGTTCTGACCTCAACGATCTCATAGGTGAATTTTTTGAGCTGTGAAAGTTCTTTTAATTCTTCCTTAAACAATTCGTAGTTACGGGGAACGTTTGGGCGGTCAATTAAAATAACTGTTACGATTATTTTCTCGCCTTCTGAAACAGAATTTTCCAAAGGAATCAGGATAGGGAACCTGGTTGTTCTGTCAGTTTTCAAAAGTGCATTGTCTTCCATTAATAAATAATTAGTTTTATGGAGAGAGCCTTCTGGTTGAATCGGGATTGTTGAAATAAATCTTTTCACTAATATATACCTCCTGTTACGATAGTTAAAAACGGTTGTTAATTTATACATATTATATCACTTTTATACGCAAAAGTCAAACAGTTTTTTACAAATCAGTGATTTTTTTAGATATCTATGATTTAATCATGCTCAATGCTGTGTTAGTATCAATGTAGTTATAGATACGATTTTCATATTCATACACAGCACCAACAGCATATTCTTTGGCATCTTGTTCACATTGTTGATTATAGTATTCGTCAAAATTATCGTCAGCATCTTTGTAATTTTAAAATTCAGCCTTGTATTTTTTTGCTTCTTTAAAAATAGACAGAGTTCTGTGTGTGGTTTCTGTTTCATTCAGCAAGTCAACAAGTTCATGTTGATAAGCATGATATAGTCATCCTACTTAAAAATGAAAGAATTTCTTAAATCTCAAAACGTATTAGGTAGGGATTTTCCTTTCTGAAATCATATTTCGATTTCAAGTAGGACGACTATAACATTCATGAGCAACCGTTTTAACTGAATCCATTGGAGAACAATTCTCTATTTCATCAAGACTAATGATTATTTGATAGGTATAGATGCAATATTTGCCTAAAGTATTTGGCGAAAGAGTGACAGTTTCTATATTAACTTCATGATTTAATCCTAAATAATGTGCCTCTATATTTGCAACAGTCTGAAGAATGTTCAGCTTATTTTTCACTGATAATTTTTTCCAGTTTTTTTCTCTAAGTCCCTGCAATAAATCCATATTTTTTTCAATAGTTTCATTGGAGTTGACTCCACTGACTGAGGAAGTCGCAGCACTAAGAATAGTTCCATTAAATATTGCCCTACAACTTAATGGCAGTAAAATAATAGCGGAAGCAAGTGCGACAATTCGCTGGGCGTTAAGCGAAGATTGCAGAAGCTTGAATTTTAGAGAGTATTTCTTATTACAGAATATAACCAAAGCTAATATAAAAGATATAGCAGTAGCGATTGAAAGAAATATGATGACATAATATCTAAGAGCCTGTTCAGTATCTTTTCAAAGAGAGAAAAAAGTGGTATAATGGAATAAATAAAACCATGAAAGCCGTGAAATGATGAGAAAAGAATATCCAAGTGACATCAGCAGAAAGCAATTTGAAATAATAAAAGAAGATTTAAAAAGTGTACGTAAAACAACACATCCGTCAACATATGATTTATATGATATATTCTGTGCAGTACTCTATTTACTGAAAGAGGGCTGTACATGGCGTGCAATACCGCATGATTTTCCGAAATGGACAGCGGTACGGTATCATTATGACATATGGGCAGAGGAAGATGAAAACGGAATCAGTCTCCTTGATAAAATTCTGCATAAATTAATTGAAGTGGAACGTAAGGAAAATGGACGTGAAGATAAAACAACAATGATAATCGTTGATTCCAAAAGTGTCCAGAATACTGATACAGCCGAAATCAAAGGCTATGATGCAGGTAAAAAAAATCAGGTATAAAACTTCATATGGGCGTTGATGTTCTCGGACTGCCACATACAATTATGCTTACTGCCGCAAATGTGAATGACAGAAAAGGTGCAGTTGATATGATTGATTATTATTGCAGAAATACGGATTATTTATCTGACATAAAGAAAGTTCTCGTTGACGGCGGCTACAGCGGTGAAAACTTTGCTGATGCTGTCAAGGAAATTTCAAATGCTGAAGTTGAAGTTGTCAAGCGGAATGAACTGCATAAATTTATTGTTCTTCCAAAACGCTGGATTGTGGAACGTTCTTTTGGCTGGCTTGATAAATGTCGTCGTCTCTGGAAGAATTGTGAACGTAAATTACAGAATTCTTTTCAAATGGTCACTTTAGCTTTTATTCGTATTATTCTTAAAAGATACTGAACAGGCTCTAATATTACAG
>JAIDNR010000410.1 GCA_029063695.1 Ruminococcus sp. | reverse complement strand
CATATGTAGTATATCAAAAAATAACGAAAATGTTCCGATTGCTGTTCTAAGTGATAAAAATGATATAATTATTGCAGAGATGAACGATTCAAATATTTTTGAAGAACAGAAAATCGAAAATTCAGATACAGCTATATGGTCATTATGTGCAGGAATGGGAGATTATAGTTTTGTAACTGTTTTCAGTGATGGATTATACGGACTCAAAGAAAATCAATGGCTAAAAATTTGCGATTTTACGGAAAATGATTTTAGTTCATATAATATATTTGATATGATTATGACAGCAGAGAATGAATTTGCTGTTGTCATAAAAACTGATGATAATAAGTTTGAAATGAGATTGCTTACTGAACGTGATATATCAGAAATAAAAGAGAAAAAAATTATAAAAATGGCGATTACTCTCAGTAGTGGAAGCGATATTGATGATAAGACTGTAAAAAAATTTAATTCTGAAAACGATGTATACAAAATCGAACTTGTTAACTATGGAAATACAGGTGAAACACCTGCTGAGTGGGCAGAAAATCTTAAAAAAGATATAATTACTGGAAATTCTCCCGATATAGTTACATTCAACAGCGATATGTCTATTGATACATTCGGTGCAAAAGAGAGTATTTTTGTGGATTTTTATTCTTTACTGGACAATGACAATGATTTCAGCAGAACAGATTTCATTGACGGATTTCTTGAGGGAATGGAGTCAAACGGAAAACTCCTTATGATAGATTCGGGATTCACTTTAAAAACGCTCTGTATAAAAAACAAATTCACAAACAGTTTTAGCCAATGGAATTATGAGCAGTTTCTTGAAGTTTATAATAATATGCCTGATGATATGATTTTAGGTGCTGATATTTCATATTCAACCAGAACTGATGTATTTATGGACCTTATAAATTATAATTCCTTCATTGATTATGATAATGCTTCATGTAACTTTAAATCTGATAATTTTATAAAAGCAATGAAATTGATAAGCGAAAATGAAATTGGTTTGACAAATGCTCAGGCAGATGCTATGTGGGATTCTCCTCCTATGATATATACAGAACAAGCTGAACTTTATCGAACTGACAAAGCACTGATTTCAAAATGTAAAATTAATAGTTTCTTTAGTATAAAGGAAACTATGCAGGGATATTTCAATGAACCTGCAACATTTATCGGATATCCATCCGAGGCTGAAAACGGTACATTTCGAACGGTAAACGGCGGTTACTCAATTATGGCAAACTCCGATAATATTGAAGGTGCGTGGGAATTTCTTAAATACTATTTATTCTCAGAGACAGATAATACTCGTTCAGAATTTTCTGGCTTAGAAAAAAATTTTATCGCACAGCTTGAATATGAAAAAACTGAGCATTTAGAAAAAGATCCTGAAACAGGGGAAATGATGAACATGGATGGATATTGGCTCGGCGGAGATTTTAATAATATAATAGATATAGAGCCACTTACTGATGCAGAAGCTGATAAATACGATAAATTTGTCAGAATCTCTGTGAAAAACACAATCAAACCCAACAACGAAGTAGACAAAATAATCAAAGAGGAATTAGACTCATATTTTAATGGCGAACGTTCCGCAGAGGAAACCGCTGGCATCATTCAAAATCGTGTTTCGATTTATATTAGTGAGTGTTATACTTAAGGACACAATGATTAAATCATGTTTGTCAGTGGTTCCTTAGCTTAATGACATTAGGGGATGTCCAGACTGTTGGAATGTTCAGTCTTGACTATTAAGCGATCAGAAGATTCAAAGCTTTGCTTTCAATAATCAGATGGTTTATGGCAGTAAGTCGGATATTTTATCTTCGACTAAATCTAAAAATATTCCCTAACAAAGATGTGAGAACATCGTCTGCGGTTTAAGTTTTTATCACAAATCTTATATCTCTACTGTCCAAAATAGTAGAAATACAAGTTATTATTTGAATTCACAAGCCCCTACAGAAAGGAATTAGTCAATGAAGAAGACGGCTTTAGCAATTGCAATTATTTTTTTCCTTACAATGACTTCCTGTGGCAGTAAAAACAGTTCGCTGGGGAAAAATCCCCAGACTGTGCAGATGTCTGAAATGTATCTTAAAGAGGCGAAAATCAGCTTAGTTGACAGTCTGGATTCTATACTTTGTCTGGATAAATCAGGCAATCATATTCTTGCGTTCGGTGAAAAAAACGGCGGATATATCGTCTATATTACCGACAATGCCTTTGCCGATTATCGCAGTTTTTCATTTTCTTCAAAGGAAAACGAGGTTGTAAAAAATGCCTGTATGAGCAAACTTGGAAAGGTAGCTATTCTGACTGTGCTGAACGATGAAATAATGCTCTACATTTTCGATACAGATGGTGAAGTTTCTCAGGAGATTAACCTTGGCAAAGTTGAATATAATACCGAAAATGATATAACCATAACGGCTGATGGAGCCGATTTTATAATTAATTTCAATAACGAATTCCTCTTAGCTGTATCGGTCGACGGAACGATCCAGGGAGAAATAGACTGCAATAACAAAATGATTCTTGGATTATCAGCAAATAACGAGGGTATCTCGACTGTTATTCTTGGTAATGGCGGTTATATAGAAACTGCTCAGGTAATTGGCACGGAATTATCAAATATTCAAAAGACTGTCGACCTTTCCACATCACCGTATGCCGTATGCGGAGGAAATGACGAATATTCGATTTTCGCCAATTTCAATGACGGGCTTTACGGATTAAAGGAAAACACATGGATCAGACTTACTGATTATGTGGACAATTCATTTTCAGCAGTTGAGCTGTGGGAAATTCAACTTATTAATGAAAATGAGTTTGCTGCACTAATAAAAAAGGACGGCGAGCAACATCTGATACTGCTTACAGAGCGTGATATTTCAGAGATCAATTCAAGAAGGACTTTGACTTTTGCGGTATTTGGCGATGCAAGCAACTATATCGGAGATGAAATCAGAGCGTTCAATAACACAAATAAAAATTATCGCATAGAGCTAAAAACATATAACGGCGGCAATTATATTGAAAATACGAAATTAATGCGTGAGGATATTCTTTCTGGCAATATTCCTGACATTATTCAGAATAATCCGGGGCAATTGTCGCCTGACAGTTTCGGTGCAAGGGAATCTCTTTTTGTTGATATGTATGAGCTTATTGACAATGATTCGCAACTGAGCAGAGATGATTTTATTGACGGATACCTTGAATCAATGGATTTCAAAGGCAAGCTGCTTGAAATATCCCCTGGATTCACTGTGAATACAATGACTGTAAAGGACAAATATCTTAACGGCCTGACATCCTGGACATTTGACGAAATGATAGATATAATCAATTCTCGGCCTGAAGAAATGGGAATCATACCAAATTTCGAGGTGTATACCCGTTCTGTTTATATGCTTGAAATGATTGATTACTGCTCATTTATTGATTTTGAAAATGCGTCTTGCTGCTATGATTCTGACGAATTCATAAATATAATGAAGGCAGTACAGGAGAATAAAATCGGAATGACAACTGCGGAAAATGAAAGCTTTCTCAACGATGAAGACTTCAAGTATAGCAACGGAGCGAGAAATTTTATTGATGACAATTATCTGATAGATGTAACGCCTTTACGCAGTGCTGATGATATTCAGACGGTCGTAAACGCAAAATTCAGCGAACCGTGTAACTTTATCGGCTTCCCGGCAAAGGAGGTATCGAGGGTGTCATTTTCTCCTGATGAAAACAGGTGCTTTTCAATCATGAGAAGCTGTGACTATCCCGAAGGAGCATGGGAATTTATTCGTGACAGCTTTTTTACAGATGA
>JAIDNR010000041.1 GCA_029063695.1 Ruminococcus sp. | reverse complement strand
TATGGTATAATTAGAAAAAATTTTTTAAATCAGGGTGATAAAAAATGGGTAAAACACAAAAAACTGGACATAATCAATTTATAAAATCAATCGCAGGAATTTTTCTTTCATTTGCAGGCGGATTCGTATTTTCAGCCTCAAATATTGCAGGAATCGCATCTTTTGCGGATATATCACTTGCAGGTGCAGTAAATCTACCGTGTGCGATAGCGGTACTGATAGGCGGAATAGTGCGGTGTGTGATTACGGATTCAGTCGGACGCAGTATAGTAAAGCTTGCCGCAATGTCGGTTATTGTTATTGCAAAGATGTTTTCAGAAAAATGCAGTTATCCGAAAGGCTGCGGAATCGTAACTATTGCATCTGTAATAATTGCAGGCACAGCAGTTTCGGTACTTATCAATGAATTTCCGCAGAAACTTTTGTTTTATGTGCTGTATGGCACAATATCCGGATTTACAGCATATTCGGCTTCTGAACTTATATCGGATTTACAGGAACACAAAGTAATCAATCTTAACGGCACTTTCGGCTGTGTATATTCAATTGTATATATAGTTTACATAGCATCTCTCTATTCAATGGAATTTTCATCTATAAATATCGGACTTATTATTGCGGCGGGAATAACTCTTATGGCATCATTTTATTATCATAGCATAGGCGGTATTGTATGCGGTGCATTATCGACCTGCGGAGCATTCTTTGTATCTCCCGAACTGGGAATGACTGCATCAATGCTCCCGATTGCGGGACTTCTTACAGGATTTATCAGAATCCGCAGAATTTTTCTTACATCGGTATTTTTCACATTATCATGCTTTATGCTTACAGTTCTGATTGGTTCTGATGTGAATCCCGAACTCACTCTCAGTATTATCTGCGGAGCTGCACTTTTCGTCATAGCCGCACCGTATTACTCTGATAAATGGATTTCCGTAGGCGGAGAAAAAAAGACAGAATCTCCCGATATAAACAGTATAAAAATGAATTTTCTGTCTGATGCAATTGAAGCGGTAAGACTTGATTCAGCAAAAATTTCCGCTGTTCTTGCCGCCGGAAAAAATACAGAAATTCCGAAAGTTGTAAATCCCAGAAAACGTGTATGCAGTTCATGCTATCGTCGTAGTATATGCCGTACTTCCGATATGGAAACGGCAGGCGAAATGATACCTGTGCTTCCCGAAAGCTGTATACGCAAACGTGATGTGGCTGAGGAACTTGAAAATGATATACGCAACCGTACAGCAGAGCAGCTTATGAGACTAAGATTTTCCGATGAACGTGAACTCATTAATGAACAGCTTAAGATTACGGGTGAAATTGTCAGGAGTTCAGGCGAAAAAGCTGATATACGGTATTCGGGAGCAAAAAGCAGGCAGATTGCAAAAAATCTTGAAAATCACGGAATGAATCCGTCAAATGTTACTTCCTATTATAATTCCGCAAACCGCCTTATAATTGAAATTTATTTTGCCGTCAATGAAATCCCCGAAAGCAGAACACGTATATGCGACCTTATTTCTGATGAACTGGAAATGAATTTCTCTGTTGCTGTTCCTGTAAGTTCGGCAAAAGAAATGAGAATCTGCCTTTATGAAAATCCACCGTATGAAATTGAGGTATATTCTGCCTCTGTATGTGCTCCCGAATCAAAAATAAGCGGAGACAGTTCCTCTGTTTTCGCCGACGGAACAGGTGTAAATTACATCGTTCTTTCGGACGGTATGGGAAGCGGAAAGAATGCGGCTATTGACTCACATCTTGTTATAGGAATGTTCAGACGGCTCATTTGCGGTGGAATGAGCTGTAGTTCTGCAATAAAACTTGTAAACTCAATCATGGTAACAAAATCCCGTGAAGAATCATTTGCAACTCTTGATGTAGTAAAAATCGACCTTGACACTTGTCAGATGACTTCCATAAAGTCGGGAGCTGCCGCAACGATAATCCGCAAAGGCGAAGATGTAATCAAAATATCATCTCCTACTTTTCCGATAGGAATTTCAACACAGGCTGAACTTTATATCTCAGAACATGAACTCGCTGAGGGCGATATGATTGTTATGTTTTCAGACGGAATAACTGAGAATGCCTACCTGTTTATAAAAGAACTTCTTTTAGGTGAAAACAGTATCAGAGATATTGTGCGTGAAATTACAGAAAAGGCGGACGTTTTTAATCCGTCTCTCCATTCAGATGATATTACGGTTATAGGCATAGAAATAAAGGCTTCCGAAAGTTAAAAAAAACGTATGAACAACTGTCAAATTGATTACCTCAGTTAACTTTCATCAAAAATTCATGTGTGCAATTATACATCTGTCTAT
>JAIDNR010000409.1 GCA_029063695.1 Ruminococcus sp. | reverse complement strand
TTGCCAATAATCTCAAAATCTTTTGCCCATATTTCATCAAAATCATATGGAAAACAGTCAATTATAATTTCAAATTTCACATCATCATCATTCCAGCAGGTTTCACCGTTTTTATCCCCAATTTTTACAATATCGCCCTCGAAAATCTTCACGCCGTTCTTATCGGTCAAGCCGGTGTACTGTCCGACGGTTTCTGGATTTACATTATAAGTAGCAAGACTTCCGATATGACGAATGCTTGGCTTTGGCTCGATTTTACAAGTTTTTGAATTAAAGCTTTCTCCACTGTAATATCCCTCAATCCAATCTCCGAATTTTACTGTTTTTCCTCTGAATAAAATTTCACGCATTTTTCATCAATCCTTTCACACCGCCCTGAATGCGTTTCAGGACGGATTTGTTTTTGGTAGTATAATTATACTCTGTATTGTTTCAAACGCCGTTACATCTTATTACAAAGCGTTACACGTCATCAAAGAAAGATAGCTGGTTACTATGTCTGGATTCAATAATAGAATTCATTTCTTTTTTTGAAATCCATGCCTTGTCGCCATCCATAAACGGCTGTCGCCAAAGAAAACCTATCCAATCGAACACTTCCCCGAAACCTACCTGATTCATCCAAAAATTCCACTCATCAGGATTGTTTCTGTACAGCAAATCAAAACGGTGAGGACGGAATTTTTCCATCTGAATACCAAAACCACACATTGAGCAGCCTGTTCTTTGTGCTTTTGTTGTATAAAGATTACCATTGCTGTCCTGTTCAATAGTTCCGTATATCTCTGGAACAGGTACATTCAAATCAATTGCAAGTCTCAACAAGTCCTGCCTGCTGAATATTGCAAACGGAGCAGAACGGATTGTAGAAGCTCCGAAATAGTTACAGCCGTTAATCATCAGGCTTTTTTGCCTGCGTCCACCCTCTGATGCCATAAGACCAAGATATGGAACGGAATTATTTTCTTTTGCCCAGTCATCGCATGGTTTTTCTTTGAGATAATAACAGCATTTATCGGAAACCATGAAGTCAGGCTGTAAATAATTTACGTTTTCATTCTCATTTTCATAACCGCCGAACAGTTCAAGCCATTTCTGTGAAAGTTTCATGCGGCTATTGGAACGGTTTCCGCCGTAATCTCCTGTTTCACCTGTAATAATAGCGTGTCTAACTGTTCTGTTATCATCTGACGGTCTTTGCAGGAGATTTATTTTATTGGCTATTTCTTTTGACAGAATCGGAAATCCGAACTCTTTGATGACATCGACCTTGCTTTTCAAAGGCTTCAGGCGAATTATTCCTAATTGTCTATGTACTTTCTGAATTGATTTGTCCTCTAATCCTGAAACACTTACGGCAGGAACATTAATTCCGATTGATTTCAGGAAAAGATAAAGAGTTATGCTGTCCAGTCCACCTACCGATACGTGACAATTCAGGTCACGTTTTGCACATTCACGGTAAAATTTCCATGCTCTCACTTCCGCATAAGCAACTTTGAAATCATAGGGCAACTGCTGTTTTACTTTGAAATAAGCTATTTTCTTATCTGCTTCAATAGATTGCATTCGTTCTATTACATTCATTTACTTACTCCTATTTTAAGCCTTTTGCAGTATTCTTTCCACGTTTCTTTGCGGAATTTACCGCTGTATATCATTCCTCCGAACCCTCCACGACTTCGAGAGTATCCATAAAACATGACCAACAAAGTCCATAGCCGTCGATAATCATATCATCTTCGCCACAGTTCTCGCATATACCTTCGACAAAATCAATTTCGACGATTCTGTCTATGCAGTCCTGACATAGTTCCTCGTCCTCGTAGTGCCAAAGTGTAGTTTCATCACCGCACCTGTCGCAGTAATAATGCGGAGTATGTGATGCATTGCAGTACGCACTGCATATTGGACAGTCCACACAGTCATTTTCAATTCTTACCATTTCAAATTCCTCTTTTCGCTTTTTTCAGTTGCAGACGTACATCTTTGCCCGAGAACTGAAGCTGTGTATACTCAGTTAAAAGCCGTGAAGCAACTTTTCCGTCGTATCTTGCAGAAATATCCCTGATACTGAGATTGGTACTGATTATCGTTGATTTTCTGCGTACAAGCCTTGTATTGATGATATTGTAGACCATTGAAACAAAGAATTTCGATTCATGTTCCGTACCTAAATCATCGAGAATAAGCAAGTCCGCACCAAGAACCGAATCAAGTGTTTCTCTGGAATGTTCACGACTAAAATGCTCGTTCTCAATACTGTCCAGAACATTGATTGCCGAATCATAAATAACTGCAATACCCTTACGGATTACGCTATCCGCAATTGCAAGTGAAAGATGTGTCTTTCCAAGACCTGTATTTCCCGACATCATGATACTTTCAGCTCCGGGAGTGAAATTTTCAGCGTAATTCCTTGTAAAATTCAGTATTTTCTGCATTCTGATATAATCTTCGCCCTGATAATATTTCAGGTCAAAATCCTCGAAATGTGAAAGTTCAAGGGACGTATTCTGATTGAACTGTTCTGCCATAAGTCGTCCAAAAAGTTGATTCATGCAGTCACAGAAACTGCTGTCAATATAGCCTGTATCGCTGCATTTCGGGCAGATATAGTGCATATCAAGATAGTCTTCGGGATAATCGTTTGAAATAAGCAGATACTTCAGCCTTTTCTGTAATCCGAGATTTTTTTCCTTGATTTTACCGACGTTCTTTTCAACATCACCGCCGTTTTTAATCGCTTTCAGAATTTCCATTCCGGTATTGAAAAGCAAGCTGTTTATTTCCCTTGTTTCAGGTATTTTTTCATTGATTTCCTGAATCCGCTTATCATTTTCAGCCTGTGCCTTTTCCTGTCTTAACCTCATAATATTATGTGCCTTGTCATAGATTGCGGTATCCATTTTTATCATCTCCCTGATTAAAAGTTATTAAGCAGTTCTTCGTAATCTTCCGCATTGAATCCATCGCTGTTGTCCTTTTTGTTCGCTGTTTTCTGATTAACATAACTTTCAAACTTATTGCCGAATAAAGTTTTAGGTCTTAAATACCTTTCCATATCTGTATTCAGCCACTCAGTACACTTTTTATCAATAACTGTAAAGAAATCCTCTACTGTATAGCCTTCTGAAAGTCTTGCATTGATAAACTGTTGAGTTTCTTTTGTTGAAGTTCTGTAATTTGTATTTGCTTTCTGATTCAGATAAGAAATGATTTTTTCATATTCTTCTGGGTGTTTTGAACTCGTGCGGTCGGGCTTGCCCGACATAATATTATTAACCTTACCTAACCTATCCTTACCTAACCTATCCTTACCTAACCTATCCTGTGTATCCATTTCGGCTACCATTGGTATACCAGTTGGTTGACATTCGGTAGACATTTGGTATACCATATTTTCATCAAGGGTTATCAGATTCTTTTCTTCAAATCTGGTAGGTTTATAGCGGTCGCTCCTGATATAGTTATGTATTTTCCAGTGCTTTATTACAATTATTCCACTTTCAAACGGTAAAATAAATTGCTTTAAAATCAGCATTTTCATATCATCGTCACTACAACCAACAATACGTTGTATTTTCTTAGGATTATTTATAAATCCGTCATCATCTGCTCTCATAGTCAAATGAAAGTACAATAATTGAGTACTCATGGGCATATCAAGAAACAAATCACTGTCAATTATAGTTTTAGCAAACATTCTTCTTTCTGCCATAATATCACCTCACAAGCGGGCATTAAACCGTCCCGATTCAAGGCAAAACGGTTTAATGCTCACTGAAATTCACATAAAGTTTAAAATTCAGCTTAACTCTCCATAATATC
>JAIDNR010000408.1 GCA_029063695.1 Ruminococcus sp. | reverse complement strand
GTCACAAAGGAATACTTAAAGGCAGAAAAGCAGTCTGCTATCAGGGATTTGAAGCACAGCTTGACGGTGCGGAAGTTGGTACAGATGCTGTTGCTGTTGACGGAAATATTATTACCGCAAGAGGAGCAGGAGTTGCAATGCAGTTTGCTCTTGCACTTGTTGAAAAAGCTGCATCAAAGGCAGAGAGTGACAGGCAGTTCAAAGCCGTAATGTGTGAGTAATATGGATAAGAAAGAACTCCGCAGGCAGTTTGCGGAAATACGCAAATCGGCAAAAAGTGAACTTAAAGATATTATAATAGGTGTGAAGCTCCTTGCCGACGAAAAAGTCCGTAGTGCCGATACAATTCTGATGTATGCATCTTTCAGGTCGGAAGTTGATACATGGCAATTCGCACATAATCTTCTTCTTAAAAATATACGGATTGCATATCCTAAGTGCAGAGAAAATAATACCATGACTTTTCATATCATCAGCGAACTGAATCAGCTTAATGATGCGGTTTACGGTATATGCGAGCCTGATACTGCACTTCCCGAACCTGAAATCACGGACAGGACAGTCTGCATTGTTCCCGCACTTGCATTTACGGAAAACGGAGGAAGATTGGGATATGGAGGAGGGTATTATGACAGATTCCTTTCAATGCATCCTGAGTTATATACAATAGGTCTTGCATACGAAGCCTGTATTGCCGAAAATCTGCCGTTGGCGGAACATGATATAAAAATTAAATCTGTTATCACAGAAGAAAGGACAATAATCTGCAATGAGCGATAAATTTGACGAAAACAAAGAAAGTCAGGATATTGTAAATGATATTCTGAACAGAATTGATGACCAAAGCAATCAGATTATAAATGAACTTGACGAAAATTCGTCCGATGAAATTCCTGAGGAAGATTTTTCGGAAGAAGTTTTTGAAGAATCTGTTGATGATATTTTACCGTCATCTGATTATAATGATGACGAAACAGAAGGGGAATATAATAACATTCATGAAACTGCTGAAAAGCCTAAGCGTGAGCAGTCCAAAAAGAAAAGCCGTAAGAAAAAGAAGAAAAGAAAACGCAGTCGTTTACCGGGTGTTATAATTCTTGTTACACTTATTTTCGGTGTTTCCATTGTATCCTCTCTTGTAATTATCGGATACGGCAAAGATATGCTCGGAATTGATAAAAGTGAAGAGACACATCTTATTGTTGTCCCTGACGGTGCAACAACTGAGGAAATTGCACTTATGCTCCAGAATGATGGTATTATAAAATCGGCTGATGCGTTTACAATGTTTGCAAATCTGCGTGATAAAGGACTCGGATATATTTCTGGCGAACATTTTATCCGTCCAAATATGCCGTATGAAACGCTTATCAATGAGCTTACACAGCTTCCTACGGAAGAACTCGGAGAATCAATTGAAGTTACATTCCCTGAGGGTGTTACACTTCTTGAAGCAAGTCATATTCTTGAAGATAAAGGAATCTGCGATGCTGAGGATTTTGTATTCTACTTCAATTCAGGCGGTTTCGGCTGTAGTTTTGAGGATTTACTGCCTGTTGATACTTCATTGAAATTCCAGCGTATGGAAGGCTATCTGTTCCCGGATACGTATTTCTTCTATGAAAACAGCGATATTGAATCAGTCTGTCAGAAGATTTACTATAACTTTGAATCCAAAATGAATGATGAGCGACGTGAAAAAATGCGTGAACTTAATCTCAATCTTGACCAGCTTATTACATTTGCATCAATCGTACAGAAAGAAGCTGCAGTAACTGCCGATATGGATAATGTTGCATCTGTTTTCTGGAATCGTCTCAACAACAGCGATACTTTCCCACTGCTCCAGTCTGACCCGACTTCAAACTATTCAAATAATGTTGTCCGTCCGAACATGGAATACTTTAACCAGATAATTATTGATGCCTATGATACGTATAAAAGTCCTGGACTTCCTCCCGGAGCTATATGCAATCCAGGTATTGAAGCTATTGATGCAGTTCTGGAGGCTAAGGAAACACCATATTTCTTCTTTATTGCAAACATCAATACAAAAATTACGTATTTCTCTGAAACTATTGAACAGCATGAAGAATATCAGGCACTGATTGACCAGCAGAACGCAGAGGAGGAAGCTAATGGAGAATAATAAGCTTGAAGTTCTTGCACCTGCTGGTGATGAAGAACGTCTCACCGCTGCACTGAATTACGGTGCAGATGCCGTGTATCTGGGACGACAGCAGTTCGGTATGCGTTCATCTCCGATGAATTTTAACTTTGAACAGCTTGTCAATGCAGTGAAATCTGCTCATGTAAAGGGCGTGAAAGTATATCTCACCTGCAATACGCTCCCACGGAACAATGAAATTCCGTTCTTTGAAAAATTTGTGAAAGAAGCCGTTGATGCACAGGTTGATGCACTTATAGTTGCTGATATAGGACTTCTCATGATGATAAAGAGATATGCTCCCGATATGGAAATTCACATTTCAACACAGACAGGTATTGTTAATTATGCAACAGCAATGGAATTATATAATCTCGGTGCAAAAAGAATCGTTCTCGCAAGGGAACTGTCATTTGATGAAATTGCTGAAATCAGGGCAAAAACAAGTTCTGATATGGATATAGAATGTTTTGTACATGGTGCAATGTGTGTATCATTTTCAGGTCGTTGTCTGCTGTCACAGTATCTTGTGAACCGTGATGCGAACCGTGGCGAATGTGCACAGCCGTGCCGCTGGGGTTATCATCTTGTTGAGGAAAAGCGTCCGAATGAGTTCTATCCTGTTTTCGAGGACGAAAAGGGGACATATATTCTCAATGCGAAGGATATGTGCATGATTGAACATATTGATAAGCTCGCCGAAGCAGGAGTTACAAGCCTGAAAATTGAGGGACGTGCAAAATCCGCCTATTATGTTTCAGTCGTGACGAATGCTTACAGAATGGCGGTTGACGAATATTATAAAAATCCATATAGCTTTAAACTTCCCGACTGGATTCGTGACGAGGTTTATAAGGTCAGTCACAGACAGTATTGTAACGGCTTTTTCTTCGGTACTCCCGAAAATTCGCAGTATTACGAAAACAGCGGATATATCCGCAATTATGATATTGTTGCGGTTGTTGAGAAATGCGAAAACGGTACGGTTTACTGCACTCAGCGAAACAGATTCTTTGCAGGTGACGAAGTTGAAATCATGTCACCTGCCGAAAAGCCTGTCGTTATGACTTTAGATAATCTTTTTGACGAAAACGGTGAGGAAATAGCAACAGCAAATCATGCTATGATGAAATTTTCATTTAAATGCAATACCGTTTTCCCGTCAGGAGCTGTAATACGCAAAGCTGTAGAATAAATAAAAATCCCTTGTCCGAAAAAATCAGGCAAGGGATTTATTTTTTATTTTACGGCATTAAAACCGTGTTCCAAATCGGCAATAATATCATCAATATGCTCTGTGCCGATTGAAAGACGGACTGTATTCGGCTTGATTCCTGCCGAAAGAAGTTCATCTTCCGTCATCTGAGAGTGGGTTGTAGATGCAGGGTGGATAACAAGCGATTTTACATCTGCAACATTGGCAAGAAGTGAAAACAGTTCAAGACTTTCGGTGAATTTCTTTGCAGTATCGGCATTTCCTTTGATTTCAAAAGTGAAAATCGAACCTGCACCATTCGGAAAATACTTGTCATAGAGTTCTTTTTGTCTGCCGACAGCAAGTGACGGGTGATTGACTTTTTCGACTTGAGAGTGATTTTTAAGGAAATCCACAACTTTCAGTGCATTTTCTGCATGACGTTCTAAACGGAGTGAAAGAGTTTCAAGTCCCTGCAAAAGCAGAAATGAATTGAACGGCGAAATTGTTGCACCTTGATCTCTCATGAGTGTTGTGCGTAGTTTCATGATGTATGCAATATTTCCGCAGACCTCTGTGAATACAACACCATGATAAGACGGATTTGGCTGAGAAAGTCCCTGAAATTTGTCATTCTGTGACCAGTTGAAATTACCTGAATCAATAACGACTCCGCCCATTACAGTACCGTGACCGCCGATGAATTTTGTAGCGGAATGTACAACAATATCCGCACCGTGTTCAATAGGTCTAAGAAAATAAGGAGTAGCAAAAGTATTGTCAACAATAAGCGGAATACTGTGCTTGTGGGCAATTTCGGAAATTGCTTCAAGGTCTATTACATCTGAATTCGGATTTCCAAGAGTTTCGGCATAAATAAGTTTTGTATTTGACTGAATTGCCTTTTCAAAGTTTTCAGGTACAGACGGGTCTACGAAAGTTGTGGAAAGTCCCTGTTCTTTGAGTGTATTCGCAAAAAGATTATATGTACCGCCATACAGATTGGTTGATGAAACAATATGGTCACCCGCAGTTGCAATATTCTGGACAGCATATGAAATAGCCGCAGAACCCGAAGCAGTTGCCAGTGCAGCAGCACCGCCTTCAAGAGCAGCGATACGCTTTTCAAATACATCAGAAGTCGGATTCATAAGTCGGGTGTAAATATTGCCGCCCTCTGTAAGTCCGAAACGACCGGCAGCCTGTGCTGAATCTTTGAAAACATATGATGTTGTTGCATAAATCGGTACGGCTCTTGCATCTGTTGCAGAATCAGGATTTTCCTGTCCTACATGGAGCTGTAATGTTT
>JAIDNR010000407.1 GCA_029063695.1 Ruminococcus sp. | reverse complement strand
GTCATTCCCCACTGCTGTACATTTGCACCGTTTTCAGCCTTGCCGTCTGCAACTTCCATATAAAGACCGCTGTTGACGTTTCTGAAAGAATACATAACACTTTCGTCGAAAATTTCAGCCGTAAGTGCATTTACATTATCAAAATCATAAAGCTGTGACATAAGTTCCGCAAGTTTCAGTGAACCTTTCTTGCTCTGGTGCAAATCATCGGCTGAACCATTCGCCTGAACTGCATAATATTCAGCCATGTTGTCATATCCGACAGACAATCCGAAATCCTGCCAAGGACTGAACAGGTCTATAACAGTAACATTCTGCTCCGTTCCGATTTTGTCAAGCTGACCGCCGAACCAGCGTCCCGAAAGAAGCGGACTTCTTGTAAGGTCTCCACGTCTGCCCTGCTGTTTTACAAGTACAACAGTCATTCCCTTTGACTTAGCTGTTTTTACCATGTCGGTTACTGTTGCATAATATTCATCGGCATTTGAATAATTGGTATCATTGATTCCGATTGAAATAATGTAAATATCGCCCTCTTTGCCGTAAGTTTCAATAGGTGCGAACTGTCCGGCATCGACAAATCCTTTGGCATACTGACCGCTTGCCGCCATATTGCGTATCTGCCAGTCTTTTGAAACATAGTTTCCAAGAAACTGCCCCCAGCCATGCTGCGATGAATCATCAACATTATAGTAGTTCGCTACGGTAGAATCTCCGCAAAGCCAGATTGTCTGATTTGTTTCGCCTGTATCGTTAATCTGTCTGATTTCGACTGCCGAAATTGAGAAAGGCGTATTTGCTCTTCCTGCAACAGCCTGAATATTAAGCTGACCATCAGTTACAGGAATCTGCACTTTCTCAACCGCATTATTTCCTGTAAGATTCATCATCTGGAGTATGCCTTCCATTTTAATTGATGTACGTGAACAGTCGCCTGTGATTACTGTGATTTCATAAAGTCCTTTCGGCAAATCAACATTGAATGTATTTGCAGCATCTTCTGATTTGAACTGCACCGCATCACTCAATGCACCGCTTCCCTTTGCTGTAACATTTGCAACATTTGCAGGCTGGGCAAATCCGTACCCTTTTGATGAATTATAACCGTCTGTGGCTGAAACTCCCGTATAGCCCGATTCTGCACCGCTTCCGCCGAAATCAAATTTCCAGTTCGCTGAGACAGCATTTGAAATCATTGTATTCTGCGGAACTGAAAATCCTGCAAATGCCGAAAGCGATAAGGCAAGAGAAGTAAGACCGCCTAAAATCTTTTTTGCTTTCATTAAAAATCCTCCCATTCCATATGATTGTAATTCTCAAGCTGTACTATTTTATCTGTTTTAATTATATCATATTGAATTTACAAAGTCAATGCAGGAAATATATACTTTTCAATCATGTTTATGATATTTTTAATCATTGCTTTCGAAGCTGTATAAAATAATCTTCTGTATTAACAATCAAACAACAGTATCTTATACACAATATTTGTTGACAAATAATATGCTTTATGATAAGATGAATTTGTATAAATATTTTTATAAAAAGGTGCTGAATATGGGCAAAAATAATTTACATAAAGGTCACAGAGACAGATTGAGAAAAAGATTTATAACTCTTGGTGAAACTGCATTATTTGAACATGAACTTCTTGAGCTTGCATTATTTTATCCTATTCCCCGCATAAATACAAATAACATTGCACATAGTCTTATAGAAAATTTTGAAAACTTAAACGGCATATTAAGTACATCATTACAGGAACTTATGAAAATCAAAGGAATAGGCGAATCTTCTGCTGAGTTTCTTTGTCTGTTAGCAGATATATGCAATGAATACAGCACATTTTCTGTATCGCAAACTCCTGCTGTAATAAATGAGAACATTTCCGATTATTTCCGTGACTATTTTTCGGATTCAAATTCAGGTGTATGTCTGGCTCTCGGTATAGATGATAATTTTCAGATAAAAAACAAAATAAGTTTCACAAAAGACAATCTCATAAACGACAGTTCTGAAATACGTCGAATTGCTGAATTTCTCATAAAAAATGATTGTACCAAAATAGCAATAGGCATAAATCACCCTGAAAGACCTGCTATTCCTGACAATTCTGACTTTGCCCTGATAAGACTTTTTGCCGAAAAGTTTTCTGTTTTTGATATAATTTTAATTGACTGTATAATATGCAGTAATCAGGATACATTTTCTGTCAAACAGCACAGTGCATTTTCATTTGAGGTATAAAAAATAATGATAGATAACGGCAATGACAATAAACTTACAATTGAACAGCTCCGAAAGAAATATCGCTCAGAAGGCTATTATTCACTTACAAACAGTGAGAAAATCCGCCTTCTTCTTTCTTATTCTGAGAAAGATGAAAATATTGACAGAATTGCAGAAAATATAATTGAAACATATGGAAATATTCATACAGCTGCCGATTCAAGCAGTTTATTTCTCATGAATGTATGCGAAATGAGTATGTCAAGTGCAGTTCTGCTAAATATTATTCCTGCAATAAGCAATAAATGTATATTCAGCAAATACAGTAAGATTAAACTCAATTCATCGGCAAATGCAAAGAAATTATTTTCTGCACTTTTAAAAAACAGCAGTATTGAAAAATCAATCATAGTTGCGGTAAACAGCCGTTTCAATATTATAAATCAGTTTATTATTTTCAAAGGAGAAGCAGATAAGGTTGATATGCCATTAAGTAAAATTTATAAATTCGCACAATGTAAAGGCAATTATATATTCATTGCTCATTGTCACCCCAATGGCAGTGCCATTCCGTCTCAGAATGACATAAATACAACTATAAAGATAAAAGATAATCTTAATTTAATCAATACTCCGCTTGTTGACCATATAATTGTAGGTGCTGACTGCACATTATCCATGCGTGAATATCTGGGTAACAAGATTTTAGATGACATAAAGAAATATAAAACAAACGTCACCACGGACGAATAGTGACTGCCTGACTGCCAAGCTCTTTGTAGCGTTTTTCGGCAGTTTCCTTTTTGTACGGCACAACTGCACCTTTCTGAGGGTCATTGAAATAATAATTATTATCGTCATATCCGACAAGCACGAGACAATGCTCGTTTGAAATCCAATTGAATTTATCGCCTGTTTCCCTGATAGTCCATGCGTTTTCGATTACTACAGTTGCAATCATGTCAACACTTGCCCATATTATAACAGGCTCGCCGAAATCTATATATTCAATACATAAATCGTGCAGACTGATTCCGGACAGATTGACTGCATCAAAATATTTGTCATCAAGATATTTTTTAAGTCCGTCAAGAAGTGCAGGTGCATAACAGCCATATCCGCTTTCAGTACGTGGGTCTCCTATAAATGATTCATTCGGGTCTGCACAGTATATTTTATTCTCATCATCATGCTCCAATTTAGCCTGATTTATGTATCCTTTGTCAATAAGCTCACCTGCTGTAATATCGAATCCATAGAAATTCAATAGCATTGACGCACTAACAAGCTCACAGCCTGTCGGGTATTCATCATTCTGAGAAATATACGGAACATCAATGTATACAAAATCTTCTTCTGATACGACAGTTGTTGTGGTGGCAGTTGTTTTCGTTTCTTCGGATAATGATGTTTCTGTATATTCAGATAAAATTTCTGTGGATTCAACGGATTCTGCTGTCACAGAAGGTTTTGTCCGCATTATTTCGGAAATATCGGGTATTTTATAAGTTGCAGGCTCTGTAATCGGTTCTGTGTATTCTTCATAATCATAGAACGATATTTCAGATTCCATGAACATAGTTTCTATTGTTTCATAATTACTGCATGAACAAAGACTTAATAAAGTTATAGTGG
>JAIDNR010000406.1 GCA_029063695.1 Ruminococcus sp. | reverse complement strand
AATATACGTGTTGGAAACTTCTTTGATGAAAATTTTCTCATGACCGTTGCTACCATAGGAGCGTTTGTACTCGGTGAATATTCCGAAGCTGTCGGAGTTGTACTGTTCTTTAAAATAGGTGAACTTTTTGAGGACTATGCAGTATCACGCAGTCGGAAAGCTATCACAGACGTTTCAAAACTGAAAGTTGATAAAGCGGAAGTATTGAGAAACGGCGAATTTGTGCGTATTGATTCAGATGATATAGAAATCGGTGATATACTGAGAATCAGGGCAGGGGAGAGAATTGCTGCTGACGGTATAGTTGAAACAGGCGAATCAAGAATTGATACATCTGCAATAAACGGCGAGCCTGTACCCGTTTCAGTATGTGCAGGCGATTCTGTTATGTCGGGCTGTATAAATCTTTCCAAAACTTTTACGCTCAGAGCTACGGCGGCGGCAGATGATTCAATGATTGCAAAAATTGCCCGTGCCGTTGAGGACGCATCAGCCGAAAAACCTGAGATTGACAGATTCATAACACGTTTTTCAAAAATATACACTCCGATAGTTATTGTCATAGCTTTACTTACTGCTGTTCTTGGTTTGGTAATTACTCACGACCCACAAAAATGAATTTATTCAGCACTTACGTTTCTTGTAATAAGCTGTCCGTGTGCATTGGTTCTCAGTGTACCGCTTGCATATTTTTCAGGAATCGGTGCGGCATCAAAGCTCGGTATACTATTCAAGGGTGGAAATTCAATTGAAGCACTTGCAAAAGTCAAAGCTATAATTTTTGATAAAACAGGTACTCTTACAAACGGAAGTTTCAATGTCACTGATATAAGAATCTGCGGAAAGCTTTCCGAAAATGAACTCTTATAGATGAGCGGAAGCTGTGAACATATTTCTTCTCACCCTGTTGCTGAAAGTATCACATCGGAATGCAAATCAAAAGGACTTAAACTCGCCGAACCCGATAAATCAGGTGAGCTTGCAGGACGTGGAGTATATACGGAATTCGGCACAAATACAGTTTTCTGTGGAAACGAAAAGCTTATGAGAGAAAGGAATATCACAATATCGGATATGCCTGAATCATCAACGGGAAGTGTTGTATATGTTGCAGTAAACGGCAGAATTGAGGGAAGAATAATTGTTTCTGATTCAGTTAAGAGGTCATCGGAAAGTACGGTTGCCGAACTCAAGTCAATGGGAATCCATACGGCAATGCTTACAGGCGATAAACCTGAAAATGCAAAAGCCATAGGAGATAAAATCGGTGTTGACTTTGCAAAAGGCGGTCTTATGCCTGATGAAAAACTGAAAGAACTGAACAGAATCAAAAATGAAAAAGGTGCAGTAATGTTCGTCGGTGACGGAATAAATGATGCTCCCGTACTTGCAGGTGCAGATATAGGCGGAGCAATGCAGTCGGGAGCAGACCTTGCACTTGAAGTTGCTGATGCTGTATTTATGAATAGTGAACCCGAATCAATTGTTGCCGCAAAGAAAATTGCCGATAAAACACTTCATATCTCATATCAGAATATTATTTTTGCACTTGCAATAAAGGCTGCCGTACTTGTTCTTGGATTAATCGGTCACTCAAGTATGTAGCTTGCCGTTTTTGCTGATTCGGGAGTTGCAATGCTTCTGACACTTAATTCAATCCGTGCATTGAATACAAAAAATTCTAAGATTTTTTATAAAGCCGTCCTTGAAATGTATCTCGGACGGCTAATTCTTTGTCAATTCCGCCAAGTACAGCAATCTTATTCCTGCTCCAGTCTGGTGCAATTAGTTTCCTTTTATCTCCGTCGCCCGTTATGCGTTCTATAACTGTTTCAGGCGGTATCAATTCAAGCTGTCTTACAACAATATCAATATATTCGTCACGGCTCATAAGCGACATATTGCCGTTTGAATACATCTCAGCAAGTTTTGTACCATTTATTACATGAAGCATCTGTATTTTAAGTCCGTCGGGACGGAGCAGGGCAGTCTGTCGTGCGGTTTCAAGCATCATTTCAGTGGATTCATACGGCAGCCCGTTTATTATATGCAGGCATACACGGATATTTTTCTCTCTTAACTTATTATAGCCATCAATAAATTCCGCATGAGTACAGCATCTGTTAATCAGTTTTATTGTGGATTCATGCACAGTCTGCATACCTAATTCAACAGTAAGATTTGTGCGTGAACCTATTTCACAAAGTAAATCAATAATATCATCGGAAAGACAATCTGCTCTTGTGCCGATTGAAATTCCCATAATATCGGGAAAAAAAAGAGCTTCATTATAAATTTTCCTGAGCTTTTCAACAGGAGCATATGTATTTGTATTTGCCTGAAAATATGCAATAATCGGTACTTTTCCGTTTTTACGGAATATGCGTTCCGATTCACATTCAAGCTGTTCTGTTATGCTGAGCCTGCCGTTGGTAAAATATCCGCTTCCGCTGTCACAGAATATACAGCCGCCGACTCCTTTTGTTCCGTCAATATTCGGACAGGAAAGTCCGCAATCAATTACGGCTTTATAAAGTTTCTGCCCGAAATTCGTCATGAAATAGTAATTAAGAGTATGGTATCGCTTATTGTCAAAAGAAAATTCAAACATAAAAATCACCCGATATATATTATATCACAGAACGGGATTTTGTCAAATAGCACAGTAAAGGAATATTTATATTGTTCAGTATTCACAAATTTATAATTTTTTCATCTTTTCTGTTTACAAGCTGTTTATTTTGTGATATCATATACTAAAGGTGTATGAATGACTGAAAAATTTTAAAAA
>JAIDNR010000405.1 GCA_029063695.1 Ruminococcus sp. | reverse complement strand
GGCAAGTTGCTTATAAACGATAAATAAATTAAATATAATTCCCGTCTGTAAACGTTCAGGCGGAAGAACCGAGTGTGGTTGACTATTTCCAATTTGGAAGTAGTTGACTGCACTTTTTTTATATATGCGTGGAATAGGTAATATCTAAAGATACGCACCAAAAGCTATAAAAGTGACAACTGAAAATAGCCTTATCGTAAACGTTCGATAAGAAGAGTCAAGAGGGACTGTGAGTGAATTTATTCACTTATAGTCCCTTTTTGTTTATAAACGGCGAAGAACAGGAGGAAAAAACATGGCATTAACAAAAGAATCTCTAACTGCTTTAGGAATTGAATCCGAAAAAGCAGACCAGATTATCAAAGCATACACAGAAGAAATCAATGTGCTGAAAACAGAGCGTGACAGCTACAAGACTAACGCAGACAAGCTGAACAAGGTACAGAAACAGCTTGATGAAGCAAACAAAAAGCTTACTGAAAGTGAAGATTTCAAGACACAGCTTGAAACACTGAAAGGCGAAATTTCGGCAAAAGAAACCGCTGAAAAGAAGTCGGGAGCATTGAGAAAAATTCTCAGAGACAAAGGCTATTCCGAAAACGGTATTGAAAAAATCGTGAAGTACGGCGGTTTTACGGACGAGATAGAATTTGATGAAAATGGTGCTGTAAAGGATTCAGACGGTCTTATAACTGCCATTGACAAGGAGTGGAGCGAATACACTCCGACTACAACAACATCTTACACAGAGCCGTCAAATCCGCCCAAAGATAACAATACATCAAGTTCAAAACCAGAAATCGCACAGTATGTGGCAGATTACTATAACAGGCTCTACGGAGAGAAAAAGGAGGACTAATTTATGTCATTCAATTCAGAAACAAAAGGCAGAGTTTTTGCACCGGGATATTTTTTAGCAGACCCCGAAAACTGCGAACGCCGTACACGTCAAATGTCGGCATCTAAAGGCGTTTCCAGTAACTACGGTACAAAATACATTCCTATGGGTACAATCTACCCTGCAAATGATTCAACGGCTGAGGGCATTATTTATGAGGACGTTGACGTTACAAACGGCGATATGCCTGGAAGTGTAGTTATTTCAGGCACAATCATTGAAAGCAGACTTCCGGCTGCAATTGTAGCAGCCGCAAAAACTGCCCTTACTGCAAAAGGGTTCAAATTTATCACAGAACCAACGGTCACAAGACCTTATTAAGTGAAAGGAGAATACAAAATGAACTGGGAAAACAATTACATCGGTAAAATTCCGGCTAATGACTGGCTGAATATACCGTTTGATGTAAGAAGAAGGTCTACACCCGAAAATATCCTTTTCGGTGATGAAAAAACAGAAAATCTTACAGCACGCTGGCAGACAATCGCTTCACAGTATCAGATTCCACAAATGGCTTATTTCCACGCATTTGATACTGAAACACACATAACAAGCAGAATCCCAATAGATACCCACAGCATCGAAAAGGGACTGATAAAGACAAAAATCAATCAATCTGAACGTCTGCTTGAACTTATGCGAACAGGTGTAAGCAACGATGATTTAATCAGGTACGTCATTGATGATGGCATGAATCTTGCTGAGCAGATTATCACACGTACTGGAGCAGCAAAAAATGAAGTTCTGGCAACCGGCAAATGTACCATAAAGGAAAACAATCTCAATCTTACAATTGACTACGGCGTGCCGTCTTCCAATATGGCATACGAAATAGATTTCGCCAAAGATGCGGACGTTCCTGCACAGTTACAGGCAATCATTGATGATGCCACAGATGCAGGAGTGGTACTCACGGGAATTTATACAAGCAAGCGTAATATTACAAACATCCGCAGTCATGCAAGTATACAGAAAGTCATAAACGGCAGTAACTCCGTCGGTGCATTGGTTACAAACACACAGCTTAACGCCTATCTCAACGATGAGTTCGGCATTACGCAGGTCATAACAAACGACAACATCTACAACTCAGGAAATACTTTAGGAGCAGACGGACGACCGGTTGTAAACATGAAACGCTACTTTCCAAAAGATAAGATGACATTTTTCAGCCTTCCGTCAAACAGCAGAATCGGTATGGGATTATGGGGCAATCCACCCGAAGCCCTCAATCCGCTTATCAAATCAACTACAAGCAGTGCATCTCCGTATATCTACATAACTCAGTGGACGGAAAATGACCCTGCTGTACTTTGGACAAAGGCAAGTGCTTTGTTTATACCTGTACTGTACTATCCGTCTGCACTCTACATTGCGACCACAAAGAACTCAGACAATACAAAAGAATCACAGGTGAACTTAGAAAAATGATTCTGACAGAAATATGTGCATACCTGAAAAACTATTTTCAGCCGTCCGGAAAGCGTGAAGACCGTTCATACGTACATATTGGTACTTTTGAAGTCACGGACGGCAGAATATCAGATATTGATTTTCTGAAAGAAAACCAGTATTTCAGAATAATTGATTCTGCTTTGAATGATGGTGTTTACTGTAACAGTCCGGAAGATTTGAAAAAGCTGAAGAATGAGACATTTTCAGGAGCAGTCTGGGAGATGAATGTGCCGCCCGATTTTCTGAAACTCTGTGAGGATATTAAGAAATGGAGTGACAAAAATGAATCGGCTGACAGCATAAATATGTCACCTTTTGTCGCTGAAAGTTTCGGCGGTTACAGCTACTCAAAAACAAACAGCCGTGTTAATCAAAGCAGTACAGGAAATGCAGTAACATGGCATGAGCAGTTCGCTAAAAGACTTAATGCATGGAGGAAGATATGAGTTTGCTTACAGATTTATTTGAAACATTTAATTTTATTGAAAAATCTCCAAAGCCCGACGGACAGGGCGGTTTTGATATAAACTGGACTGAGGGTATTGAATTTCAGGCATACGCACGTCTTGATAACTCAATACAGTCTAAAATCGCCGAAAAATTAGGTGTAACATCTCTGTATACTATCACCACAAACAAGAATGTAACACTTGAAAATAACGATGTAATCAAACGTAAATCCGACGGAAAATTTTTCCGAATAACTTCCAATGGTGATGACAACAAAACTCCCGACGGAGCAAGTCTTAATATGCGTCAAGTTTCGGCTGAACTGTGGGTGCTTCCTCATGACTAAAGAAGAAACTATACATAAATTCTGGTCACAGTTCGAACTTCCTGCCTATGAGGAAAACAGTGTTTATAGTTTCAAGGAAATATTTAATAAAGAACCTGAATTCCCCTATCTTACC
>JAIDNR010000404.1 GCA_029063695.1 Ruminococcus sp. | reverse complement strand
TTTTCTCTCCGGTTTTCTTTGCTTGCCGGTATTTGTAACTTCGATATGTCTACTTAATTTCGCAAGAGGTCTATTGACACCCTCTAAGGCTTTGGACAGCTTGGTAGTATCGCCGCCAATCTCAACGGTAATACCCTTGATTCTGTTTGCCATGCGGTTTCACCTCCTCATCAAGGCATGAAAAAAGCACCTGCCGTAGCAAGTGCTTGTATTTATTTTAGTTTCTTAATACTATATTTGTTCCTTTGTCTCTTTAACTAACTGGTTTAAGGTTATTTTATCCATTTCATTCTCCATTGCAGATTGTATATTATCAAGTTTTTCGTCCATTACACTATGGACAGTTCTTCCGACAGGACACTGCGGATTAGGGTTTTCATGAAAATGAAAAAGTGATTCTTCCTTTTCAACTGCTTTAAAAATATCCAGTAAGGTTATTTTATTCGGTGATTTTGCCAAAGAAGCACCGCCTACTCCGGCTTTTATTTCAACAATTCCCGCAGATGACAACAATCCTAATATATTTCTGACAATGACAGGATTTGTATTTATGCTTCCTGCGAGAAAATTGGATGTAACCTTATAGTCGTCCTTAAAAGTTTCAATACACAATAAAATATGCGTTGCAATTGTTAATCTTGATGAAAACTGCATTTAAGAACCCCCCTTGTAATTATAATCACATTGTATCACATTTTAGTTGTAATGTCAACAGTTACAATAAAATATCTCCTAAATTGTGCAAATATACAAAATTAAGATGTAACTATTGACATTACAACAGATATGTGCTATTATGTTGTTGTAATCAAAGTGATTACAACTAAGAATTATTCAATGGAGGTTACTATTATGAGTAAATTCAGCAAAGTAAGTGTTACACAGGACGCAAGAACAGAACTTCATGATAAGCTTGCTCTGACAGGTGCAGAAATTAGTATTAATAATCTTCCTGCAGGTGCGTGTGTTCCTTTCGTACATTCCCATAAACAGAACGAAGAAATCTATGTGATTCTCTCAGGTAATGGAAAGGTTGTAATTGATGGCGAAATCGTGGAGCTGAAGGCAGGAGACTGGCTCAGAATTTCTCCGACAGCAAAAAGACAGTTCTTTGCCGGAGATGATTCTGCAATTAGTTATGCCTGCATTCAGGTTAAAGAGAATTCTCTTGAAGCATACACTGCCGATGATGCAATCATTTCTGAATAAGCATCAGAAAGCATCCATATCAGCCTGATTTCCATATTCACAGTAATCAAAGTCATCATTCGCACGTTCGTTGAACATATCATTAATCAAACCAATTGTAAGCAAATCCAGCTCGGTCATCGAAAGACCGAGCTGTTTGCATCTTAGCAGAAACAAGGGCGTTGTCATCGGTCGGTCAGTCTGGCGATGTTTTTTTTAGATTCTATCTGCGTAGCCGTATTCAGTCCCCACAGTTCAATAAGCTGCGGAAGAATTTCATAAATACTGAACGTGTTGAACTGCTCCAAAAAGTCATCGGGATTATCAGGAACATTCTCCGGGTCAGCGTGTTTCGCCATGATAAAAGCGATATTTTCAAAGACTTCAAGGCTTTCAATGTCAAGCGTAGAATTTTCCTCGTCACCCTCTTTGACATTTGTCTGCAATGCGGCGAAGTCCTTGTATATGTCCCTGTGAAATTTCAGACGATAAAGGCGAGGCACAGCAGCGCTCGCCTTAAACAGAACTTCAATACCGTCAACGGTAATATTTTTCTTGATAGCCATAGCCGTACCCCCTTATGTCGTTGTTTTTGTAGTTGTCTTAGCGGACGTAAACGTCGGAATATACACAGATTTGTACCAGTTGTTGTAGGTGGCTTCGTCCGTATTCTCGCAGGTTTTCGACTTCACTAAACCATCGGGAAGTGCAGATGCCTTGAGGGACAGCGTTTCTGTCTTAACCTCTGTGCTTTCCTCAGTGGTGGAAGATTCAGTTTTCGGACGGCTTGCACTGCAGCAATAAAGGACGTGACGGATGTGATTTTTGTCTCCGTTAAACTCAAAAAGCAGCGCAAACTGTGCAGTTTCAGCATCGTTACGCTCCACAAGTACACCCTTTGTATCCTGAATTTCACCAAGAATTTCTGTTGCAAAATCTGTTGTAATGAGAGCGATTTCCAAATCGCCTGTGTAGCCTGCGTTGTTGTTAATGACGTAGTACACGGTATTATCGGCGTAAAAATTCTCATTTTCGCAATTGGCATCGATAGAAAGAGATACCGCACCGGGAATTCTCACAGGTGTTGCAAATGTTGGAACACCGTCATCAGACCAGCCCGTAATTTTTGCCCAGTGTACCTTGTTAAGACCAAATTTGACCTTATTCTTTTTCAGAGCCATATGATTTAAACCTCCATTTCGTATAACACTTCATACATCTCCTCGGATGCAATCCATGTTTCTGTTTTTGTATAAAAAATATTGTGCCGGAGCAGAACTTCCTCCACACGTTCTTCTGTTTCGGGAGATTTTTCATCAGTATACAGTTCAATATCCAGTTTCTTAAAACTGTGATACATTAGATTATCGGCACTGAAAGTGTTTTCTCCCGGTGACAGAAAAATTAAAAAAGGCGGCTTTGGACTTTCGCCCTCTGCAAAGTGATGATAGGCAAAAGGAAGTCCCATTTCCAGCATCATTTCATTAATTGCTTCGTAATTCATGACAGCTCCTTTTTGATGAGAGATTCAAGCATATCCACCCCATTATCCTCAGCAGGAGCGATATGCGGAATTGCAGCCACACGTCCTCCGCCTCGTTTAGCGTGCCCTTTCTCTAAAAGATGTGCAAGCTGATAACGGTCTTTGGAATGGACGGTCATTTCAAGCGTGTGGCTGTTTTCCTTGGTTTTCTTTGCCGTCCAGCTTTTCTTGTAACGACCGGATTTAACAGGAGCATTGGCAGAAATCTCATTTTTTACAGACGTTGCTGTCTTGCGGACAGCTTTTTTCATGGCAGAATCCGCAAGCTCGCTGTATTCCGTCAAGCCTTTCATAATTTCATCCGCCATATCGTCAATCGAAGTCATCCTGCTCACCAGCCTTTCGTGTACCTGCGGTGATCTTCATATAGTCCAGCGACTTGAAATTCGGCTTAACACCGTCGATATTGTAGAGCAGTCCCCGGAAACGCAGCTTGTGCGTGGTGGTGTTAATTCTCATGGTATCAGGTGTCTGCCGGACAATAAATTCCAGCGATGTTACTTCCTTTGTTACGC
>JAIDNR010000403.1 GCA_029063695.1 Ruminococcus sp. | reverse complement strand
GTGTTTCTCTACCTTAGCTATCATTATATCACACCATCTCGCATATGTCAACCCTTTAGACAATATTTTTTATACCCTAAATATATTTGAAGAAACATAGAATAAACGATACAATGGAGTAAATACTGCCTTTATGGCAGAAAAGAGGCATACTATGAAAGAAAACCGTGAAACCATATCAGGCATTATCGGAGAACGAATCCGTAAATTCCGCACAGAACAAAAGCTTAGTCAGGAAGAACTTGCATTCAATTCTGAATTACATCCCGCATATATCGGCAAGGTAGAACGTGGCGAAAAATGTCCTACAATTGAAACACTTTATAAAATCGCAAACGGCTTAAAAATTCCACTTCACAAATTACTTGATATATCATCAGGAACAGAAGTCAACGATACTGACGCATTTCATCGCATACAGGAAGCACTTGATGGTCTTAGTGCAGATGAGATGCTGAAAATTGCTCAAATTGTGGAGCAGGTCACAGAACTGATGCATAATCACTCCTGATTGTTTCTTCCGAGTCCTCGTATTGCAAGTCAAAAATTTCATAAAGACGTACCAGGAGCAGAGCGTTATTTTCAGAAATATTTCTGATTTGTTCTGCTTTTTCGTGTTCCCCGATTTTATCAAGAAAGATTTCCAGTTCGCCGTTATAATAGCTGTAAATCAGTTCTTCAAGACTGAAACATCGTTTCAAATCTCCTAAAGTTTCGAGATATTCACCATTCATTAACATATTGTCACCTCCTGAAAACAGAATATCACAAAAAATCAGATAAGTAAACATAAAACAGTTCCGAAAAAAATAAAAAATTTCGGAACTGTTTTGTATTGACAATTAAATTTTAAGGAATTTCTCCGCTGTCTGGAGCATTTTTTCTTGCAGTTCTCCTGCTGCATCTCCATATATCAGAAGTTCGTCCTCATTCATTGTTTCATAGTCCGCACGACTCAGGATGTCGGGAAATGATTTCGGCATTATCGTCTGAATTTTTCTTTTCAGACTCATAGGTATATCTTCATTTGACTCGCAGTTCATGTAATACCATTCACTCAGCGGAGAGAGGTTTGCAAAGCAGAAATCGCATAATTCCATATCCACATTATCTTCTTCATCAATGTAACTTCTTTGAAGATGGTCATACAGTTCAAGCTCGGACTGATAAAGATTGAAGTTTTTGCCGTTGTCTTTGTAAATATTGTAGTCCTGATACTTAAACAGTGCTTTTAAATTCGGAATAAAATGTTCTCTTTTCTGCATCAGACCCGTTTTTCTGGCAAGTGCCGCAAAGATGATATACGGCTTGACACGTATCAGTTTTTCATCACTGTTAATATATATTACCAAAGCATTCAGATTATCCTTGTAGACCGAATTTCCCACACTTTCATACAAAAAAGTATGCTGTATCGTCAGTTGATAAAGAAATTCCGTTTCTTCTGAATACTCGGTATTTTTTACTTTAATTGGCTTTTTAAAATATTCCAGCAATTCCTGATATTTTCTGATGTTCTCAGACTGGGATTCCCAAAATTTCGTCAGCTCTTGTATCAGTTCCTGCTGACGAAGATAATTTCTGATTTTCTGTTCATCATCGGGGTCAGGGTCTGTTCTGACGAGCAAACAAAAATCCGTCATCACACATAAATAAAGATACTGAAAATCAGGATTGTCAGGCTGCTGACTGATACGCTCCATCAGTTCATAACAGATTACAACAAGACTCTGACTGCCGATAGAATATTTTTCAAGCAAAGCATAAAACTTTTCTTTGAACTGCTTTGACTGCTGAAGTGCTTCATCGAATGTCAGGTGATTCTGTTTCAACATTTCTTCTGTTTCTATATACTGGTCTGCCAGCTCATTGATATACTTGTATATTTCATAATCAATATCGTACATTACTAAATTCCTCTCATCATTCTATCAAAATCTCTTTTGATTTTTTCTCCGTCCTCGCTGTTCAAGATTCTCATATCATCAAGATGCAGCTGGACTAATTCTCTCCATTGCTCGTCATCTGATTCACTTGCAAGTTCAAGCTCCAGCTTCCTGGTGCGGAGTTCTTCGTTTTCAATGATATCTTCAATCCGTCTTATCGTACATTTCGGAACAAGTTTATACATTTCCATCACCTTCCTTTTTTATCATTATACCTCATTCTGCCTACAAATGCAAGTGAGAATATTTCTTTAACTTTTTAAGTACTAAAAGCACAAAGCAAAAGATATCCACGTAATCATCCTGATTACGTGGATATATAGAAAACTGGCATGTATTTTTAAAATTCCACATTCAGCAATAATTTCTGATAACAAGCTCCTTAATTTCACCTCTCCCATCACCATTGCAGTTGATTGCCCGTCTTGCCAAAACCTCCGTGATAAAATATCCAGTATACAGTTGACGAATAAAGTCCGTATTGGAATTGGAAAGCATAAACTTGATTCCCCTTGCAGTCAACTCATCACAGCATTGTTTCAGCCTGATATGGTCATCTTTTGTAAAGCCGTATCTGGTGTAACCCGTAAAATTTGCCGTCTCGGATACAGGGTCATAGGGCGGGTCAAGATATACAAAAGAACCTGATGGAAGGGTTTTCAATACTTCCGCAAAATCCATCGATGTAAAGTATATATTTGCCGCATTGAAATACTGACTAACTGCACGAATGCCCTCAGCATTGACAAAATCAGGATTTTTATATTTCCCATAAGAAACATTAAACTGTCCCTGCCTGTTTTCACGATACAGACCGTTAAAACAAGTCTTATTCAGATAAATAAATCTCGCCGCCTGCTCCACTACCGTTAATGCTGCAAATCTCTTGGCATCTCTGTCAAATCCTCTAATTTTATAGTAGAACTCAGCTGTATTTTCGTAACTACTAAGCTCCGCAATCAGTGCCTCTGGGAAATGCTTGATGACATTGTATACATTCATCAGTCCCACATTGATATCGTTTACATAAGCAACACCAGGCTGAATACTGAACAGCATTGCACCGCCGCCAAGAAATGGCTCACAGTATGTAATGATTTCCTCGGTCGGCATCAGAGATGTGAGCTGTCCCAGGAGCTGTATCTTTCCGCCTGCCCATTTTAAAACGGGCGATACATTTTGGTCATACACATCAGTTACCCCCATTCAAACTTTTCTGCACTTTTCTACTCACGTATTCTTCGACTGATTTCTTTGGAATTTTCCAGACCTTTCCGATTTTAAACGCATTGATTTCTCCATTGTTCAGGAGCGTGTAAAGTGTATTTTTACCAATGTTCAGAAACTCCATGACATCCTCAAACCTCATGATTTCATTTTCCATGTCAAATACTTCCTTTCTGATTTTTATAAGATTTTTTATCATCTTTTACTTTTATGTTAGGTCGATTTTTAAAGAAAACATCAAAACTGTTTCCCATGGTACTTTTTCTGTCTCCATATGTGATTTTTACGAATTATTCCGCATTCTGAACAAACGATTTATCTCTATATTCAGCCTGTTCTACTGGAAATCCAGCGAATACCA
>JAIDNR010000402.1 GCA_029063695.1 Ruminococcus sp. | reverse complement strand
GTTTATAATTGTCTGATATGTACTTCTATTGCAATTATTCTTTATTTTTGCAAAAAATACTTGCAGTTTTTTGTGAAATGTGATAAAATAATACTAATTAAAAAAATATTTTGTTTATTAAAGGAGCAAATTATGGCAAAAATCAAAACTGCTGTGATATTTGGCGGTACTTCTCAGGAACATGACCTTTCACTTGCCTCTGCCGCAGAGGTTATCCGCAGTATTCCACGAGACAAATATGATGTTACACCTATCGGAATCACACGAAAAGGACGATGGCTCTATTTTCCCGGTGACGCTGATGAAATCGCTGACGGAAGCTGGGAACTCAATCCCGACTGCACATCTGCTATACTTTCGCCTGACCCTCTCCACAGAGGAATCATCATACTTGAAAACGGCGAAGCTGCAATCAGGAGAATTGATATTATATTCCCGATGATTCAGGGAAAAAGAGGTGCAGACGGAACTATTCAGGGACTTCTTGATATGTCGGGAATCCCATACGTCGGAAGTGGACTTCTTGCATCTGCATCATGTATGGACAAGTCACATACTCATATGGTTCTTGACGATTATGGTATAAAAACGGCTGAATGGAAACTTATAACTCAAAGAGATTTAAACAATATTGACGAAAAATGTATTGAAATCTTAGAATGCTTTGAATTTCCCATAGCGGTCAAACCTGCAAACAGCGGTTGCAGTGCCGGAACAAGTACGGCAAATAATCTCAGCGAACTTATTACGGCAGTTAAAATTGCATTCTCAAATGACAATAAAGTTGTTGCAGAAAAGTTCGTAAGCGGACGTAAAATGGAAGTAGCTGTATTCGGATATGATGCTCCGTTTGCCTCTTATGTCGGTGAAATTCTTCCGACTGAAAAGAAATATGACCCGACAGAAGTACGCAAAAGTTCGGGTGATGATTTGCAGATTCCCGCCGATATTCCCGATGATGTGCAGAATATGATACGTGAAACGGCTGTAAAAGCATTCAAGGCTCTCGGCTGTAAAGGAATTGCAAGAGTAGACTTTTTCCTACAAGAGGACGGGACGCTTCTTCTGAATAAAATCGGTACTGCTCCCGGACTGAGACTGAACAGTGTTTATCCGAAACTTATGAATCATCTTGGAATGGATATGCCGTATCTTACAGATAAACTTCTGGAGCAGGCTCTTGAAAACGAAGAAAAAACATATTAATTAAGGAGAATCAGCTTGAAAAATAAAAATAATGTTATGATTTCTCTTACAAGCATTCAATGGCAGGACGACGAAAAAAACGAAACCGAACTTCTTACCAAAGCGAACTTTTCAAAATCGGGTGAAAATTATATTATCTCATATGAAGATACGGAAGCTACGGGATTTGAAGGCTCTGTCACTACAATTACAGTAAACGGAAGCAAATCCGCATCAATTGTAAGAGAAGGAACGGCAAATTCCGTTCTGTCACTTGAAATAGGCAGAAAACACTATTGCCAGTATGGTACGCCCTACGGAGCTATGCAAATTGGCGTTTATACCCATTCAATCAGAAACAGCATAAACAAAGACGGAAAGCTATACCTTAAATACACGCTTGACCTTAATTCGTCATTTCTTTCGGATAACGAAATAATTATGACTGTAAATCAATAAATTTTCAGAAAGGATTGTTCCCCATGTCAGACCTTATAAAATCAGCATCATTACAGCTCAGAGAGCTTATAATCGATGCACTCGGAAAACTTGTTGCAGAATGCATTGCACCTGCTGAAATTCTTCCTGATTTCACCGTTGAAATCCCTGCGGATAAATCACACGGAGATTTTGCGGCAAATACAGCTATGGTGTGTGCAAAGTCATTTAAAATGCCGCCGAGAAAAATTGCTGAACTTATATGCGACAGAATAGACCTGACAGGCTCAGTATTTGAACGTTCGGAAATTGCAGGTCCCGGATTCATGAATTTTTTCCTGAGTAAGAAATGGTTTGCAAGTGTTGCAGAGAATGTTTTAACAGAAAAAGAAAACTACGGCAGAACAGATTTCGGCAAGGGAAAAAGAGTTCTTGTTGAATTTGTTTCGGCAAATCCTACAGGACCAATGCACATAGGAAATGCAAGAGGCGGTGCTATCGGTGACTGCCTTGCAAGTGTACTTGATTGGGCAGGCTATCATGCCGAACGTGAATTTTATGTAAACGATGCAGGAAATCAGATTGAAAAATTCGGAAAATCCCTCGATTTGCGTTATATGCAGTTGTGTTCCAACAAAGGAACGGAAGTAATCCGTAAGAATCCCGATAATGAAAAGCTTTTTCAGTATATCTATGATCTAAGCGGTGATGGCATGGATTTTGAAATGCCTGAGGACGTTTATCTCGGAATGGATATTATTGAACACGCTAAAAATTATCTCGATGAATACGGTGCAGTTCTCAGCGGTCAGGAAGAATCAGAACGCAGAAAATCTCTTGTTGATTATGCACTCCCGATTAATATAGCAGGTCTGGAGCGTGATTTGAAAAAATACCGTATTGTATACGATAACTGGTTCAGAGAAAGCACGGTTCACGAAAAAAATCAGACTATGGAGATAGTTAACAAGCTTCTTGAATCGGGCAAGGCATACGAACAGGACGGTGCAGTATGGTTCAGGGCTACAGATTATGGCATGGACAAGGATTTTGTCCTGAGACGTTCAAACGGACTGTATACTTACATTGTTCCCGATATTGCATATCACTATGACAAGCTTGTAACACGTAATTTCGATAAGGCAATAAACGTTCTCGGTGCAGACCATCACGGTTATGTGCCACGACTAAAAGCTGCACTTACTGCACTCGGAGTTGACGCTTCAAAGCTTGACGTTGTACTTATGCAGATGGTTCGTCTTGTGCGTAACGGAGAAACAGTCAAACTTTCAAAGAGAAGTGGTAAGGCTATAACTCTTGTAACACTGCTTGACGAAATTCCGATTGATGCGGCAAGATTCTATTTCAATCTCCGTGAGGCAAATTCACAGTTTGAATTTGACCTTGATTTAGCTGTAGAAAAGTCATCACAGAATCCCGTATTCTATGTGCAGTATGCCCATGCAAGAATTTGCAGTCTCATAAGCAATCTCAAATCAGAAGGAATTGAAATTCCCGAAACGGCAGATTTCACACTTCTTGATAATTCCCGTGAAATTGAATTAATCCGTCATATTGCATCACTTCCGCATGAAATCGAGCTTGCTGCAAAACAGTATGACCCTGCAAAACTCACAAAATATGCAGTTGACCTTGCAACTCTTTTCCACCGTTTCTATGATGCTTGCAGTGTAAAGAATGCAGAAACTCCCGAACTTATGAATGCAAGAATACTTCTCTGCATTGCAGTAAGGCAGGTACTCAGAAATGTTCTGACAATACTTAAAATCGAACAGCCCGAAAAAATGTGAAAATTACATTTCGGTTACAGAAGATTAAAGTCATTTGTGATTTTATCACAATATCAACACATCAAACTTGTTTAACATTCAGGGT
>JAIDNR010000401.1 GCA_029063695.1 Ruminococcus sp. | reverse complement strand
CGGTTCCGACAGGCGTACCCTCTGAACGGAGATATGCACTTATCTCCTGAACATTTGTGTGCTTTTCCTTATTATTTACAAGAAATTCTATAAGTTTCTCTTTCTGAGATGTATTGTATTTCATCTGCTCCTCCTGACATTAATACCAAAATTCAATTGAATACAGCTTTATTTTAACATATTCCACCGTTTTTGTCAATAAAAACATAATCTGCCGGAATCATTTTAATCATTTTCAGGTATTTTATGACAATTCTCACTTTCCCTTGACAATACAATTCCCCAATGTTATAATAAAATTATCAGGAGCTTGATTTATAGGCAGAATCAGCTTCTGAAAATTTTATATTGGAGGGTATGAAAACATGAAAAAAATTCTGAAATGTGCGGCAAAATTCAGTTTCAGAAAATCCCTGCTGATAATTGCAGACGCTTTTATTATCATTTTTTCTGCATTAATGGTAAACTTTATTTTGTCCTTTTCAGACAGTTCACTTAATGAAAGCGATATGATTATCCCTGTTGTGACAAGTACCGTGTGCTGTCTGGTATGTCTTTCAAAACTGGGTGCATACAGTAAGATGTGGCGATATTCCACAAAAAAAGACTATATCTGCTGTATTCTCGGAATAATTATGGGAGTTCTTGCAGCATGGATATTTTATTTTCTTTCAACAAGTGAATCAATCAATCCGCTGTACATACTTATACACCCGGCTATATCTGCCGCAGGAATCTGTATGTTCCGTTTTCTTTTCCGTTCAGCTTTTATTGACTTTTCAAAGACAAAGGCAAAATCAGGCAGATATACACGCACCATGATTATCGGTGGCGGACAAGCCTGCAAAATGCTTATCAATGAAATTATCAGTTCTCAGAATGAACATTCTTCAGACGGCAAGACTACCGCACAGTATGAGCCTGTCTGCATTATTGACGATGACAGAAATAAAATCGGCAGTAATATCGAAGGAATCGAAATTGTCGGCACTACATATGAGATTCCGAAGTTCATCAAAGAGAAAAATATTGAACTGATAATTTTTGCTATTCCGTCATGCTTTGAAGAGGAAAGAAAACGCATTCTAAACATATGTTCACAGACAGGTAAACCTGTCAAAAAATTGCCATTTATAGGCAATCTGATTTTCGACGATAATAAGTCTAATCTTCTTAATCAGGTTCATGACATCAAAGTTGAAGATTTGCTCGGTCGTGACCCTATAAAATTCGACAGCAAGGAAGTCAGGAACTTCATAGGCGGCAAGGTCTGCATGGTTACGGGCGGCGGCGGTTCTATTGGTTCGGAACTGGTAAGGCAGATTGCAAAGTATAATCCTGCAATGATTATTATTGTCGATATTTATGAGAATAATGCCTATGAAATTCAGCAGGAACTTAATATGGAATACGGTAATTCCCTCAATCTCGTAACACTTATTGCTTCTGTACGTGATTACTACCGTATGAATCAGATTTTCAGAAAATACAAACCGCAGGTTGTTTTTCATGCGGCTGCTCATAAACACGTTCCTCTCATGGAAGTTTCACCTATGGAAGCTATCAAGAATAACATAATAGGTACTTTCAATATGGCTACTCTTGCACAGTTCCATAATGTTGAAAAATTTGTTATGATTTCAACAGATAAGGCGGTAAATCCGACAAATGTAATGGGGGCATCCAAAAGATGCTGTGAAATGATTGTACAGTATCTTGCACAGCAGAAAGAGGGCAGAACAGAATTTGTTACAACACGTTTCGGAAATGTTCTCGGCTCAAATGGTTCAGTAATTCCGCTTTTCAAGCGGCAGATTGAGCAGGGAAAGCCTGTTACTGTAACTCACCCTGATATTATCCGCTATTTTATGACTATTCCCGAAGCTGTAAGTCTTGTTATGGAAGCGGCGGCAATTGCAGATGGCGGTGAAATATTCGTCCTTGACATGGGGAAGCCCGTAAAAATTGTCACCCTTGCCGAAAATCTTATCAGAATGTATGGAAAAGTGCCATATGTTGATGTTGATATTCAGTTTACCGGTCTCAGACCCGGCGAAAAAATTAGAGAAGAACTTCTTATGAATGAAGAAGGTCTTAAAAAGACTTCAAACAAGCTTATCTTTATCGGAAAGCAGATTGAAATTGATGAATCCGATTTCGCAGGCAGGCTAAGAATACTCCGTGATGCGGCATCTAAAAACGATGAGATACTTGCTGTCAAAGCACTTCATGATATTGTCCCCACTTTTATCACACCTGAGGAATTTAACAACAAACTTATTAATAATCCAAAAAGTGTAAAAAAAACAAATCAGCTTAAAAAAGCTGTCGCTTGCTCCTGATATGACTTGTAAGTAAATATTGCAGATAATATTAAAGGTTGTGCAGAATAATTCCGCACAACCTTTTTTCTGTTAAATATGCAGAATAGTTTCGCTGACTGCTTAAATCAAAGATTATTATAC
>JAIDNR010000400.1 GCA_029063695.1 Ruminococcus sp. | reverse complement strand
TATGACATTTCAGAACCGCAGTCGGGATTCAAGTCAAACGGTCTTGCTGTTCTCCGACCGACGTCCTGCACATCGACCAAAAATGCCGATGTATGGGACATTGAACTTGTCCACCCTATTGACGAATGGGGCAAATACCGACATTTACTCCCCGAAAATGTTCTGAAGGTCAACGGTCAGCTTTTCAGAATTGACATTATGACATCGGAATACAGCGAACAGGGCGGGCTTATTACCGTCCATGCAAGGCATATTTCAGGCGATATGGCTGAACAAAGTCTTATTGAGAACGAGGAATTTGAGGGCGGAACTGCTCAGGATTTCATTGATTTTGCAGTCGAAAAAAGTAAGATTCAGGACGGTGTTGACGATGAGTTCTATCCGCAGTATGAGTTCGCAATAACAACCGATATTACAACAAGAGCAGAGGGCGACGAATATGTAAATGTTACGCTTTTAGGTGCATTAATCGGAGTTGACAACTGTTTTCTCAACAGATATGGCGGTGAAGTATATCGTGATAATTTCCGTATGTCAATCAATGAAAAAATGGAAAATTCAAGGGAAAATGCATTCTGTCTGAGATATGGTGCAGGAGTTTCGGGAATCAAGCAGAAAATTGATTATACCAATTTTGCAACACTTCTTGCCGTCTTTGATAATTTCGGCAATTCATGGGCGGTCTCCTATGACGGAAATTCAAGAGGATTTTTCCATCACCCACACAGGAAAAACGCACGCTTCAATTACAGTAACGAAAACATGGAAAGGCTCATCAGCGACGGTTATAAATTATGGTCTACAATAGATGCACCGAAAACCACGTATGAGGTGCAGGTGAATCAACTCAGTGATGACCCTCGTTATTCCGGATTCAAGAATCTTCTGGACTGTGATTACGGTGACAGCGGTACGATTTACTGCCCTGAACTTGACATCGATACTGTACAGAAAGTTACAGAAGTTGTAAGAAATGAACTCACGGGCGAAATTATAAATATGAAACTCGGAAATGTTGTATCTTCTCTTGTCCGTCCGAATTTCATGGGCGACACCGTTTCAAGCGGTCATGCAGTATGGGACAAGCTGAACAGAAGGAATAAAACAAGTTAATTTTTTTACAGAAAGGAAATACAAAAATGAAGTATATTATCATGCTGTTAATAGTCATCGGACTTGCAGTTGCCGATTATCTGACAGGAATTATCAAGGCTTACTGCAACAACGGAATAAGCAGTTCCAGAATGCGGAAAGGCGGACTGAACAAGCTTGCCGAAATTATTGTGATGACATCGACAATCGGGCTTGACATCGGTATAAATGCACTCGGCAGGTACTATCAAGCAGTCGAACTGTCCGAAATCGCCGGAACTGTCACTGCTGTTATAGTATTTGCCTATATTTCGATTATGGAAATAGTCAGCATATTCGAGAACTATGCAGAAATCAATCCTGACGCACAGTGGGCATTGAAGATAGTTAAACGTCTTAAAAATTTTAACGAGGTGGACAAAAATGACGATAAGAAATGAGAGTTTTCTTAGATTTAATGGCGATTTATCGGAAGTTATCGCTGAAATCAACGTAGATACGGCGGACGAACTGCCCGAAGTTGACGAAATACCCGGAAGAATACTTCATCAGGGTTCAACGGCACTTATCATAAAAGAGAGCAGAATCGCAGTGCTTGCAGGCGACAGTCACTGGTACGTGAACGGGGAGGCGGTAAAATGAATCTTCATGAAGTTTATCTTGCTGCACAACTTGCTAAAAACGACAACAGCGGCACTGAGGTCGATTTATCGGAATATTACATAAAATCACAGATTGACAGCTTGATTTCGTCAAAGGTAGATAAAGTATCAGGCATGGGACTTTCGACTAATGACTTCATGAATGCTGATAAGAGCAAGCTTGACGGTCTTAGTAATTATGATGATACTGAGGTAAAGGCGGAGATTGTGAATACTGTGGAGCAAACCGCCCTGAACCGAAGTACACTGGGGTATCAGAGGAAGAATCTGCTGATGAATAATTGCAGGGCTATAACAAAGAATGGAGTAACTGCAACTGTAAATGCTGATGGAAGTATTAGTTTGAGTGGAAGTAACACATTTGGAAGTCCGTTCATGATTTATGCGAATTTGCAGACAGGAGCAGCAACAGGTCAGTATGTTGATAACAAAAAATTTTTACCTAATGGCAAGTATATATTGTCTGGCAGCAAGAGTGGAGTAAATCTTCAGGTTAGACTTGCAGAAATAGAAAACTCTGAGGGAGAATTGGTAGCAAGTAGTAACGGTGGTGAAACTGCATTTACTGTAACAGATGCTCACAAGTATGTGTGGTCAAGAATCTTAATTAGGACTAATGCTGACTTTGGTGAGGGGATAACAATTTACCCGATGATTCGCTCTGCCGAAATCACCGACGACACCTACGAACCGTACAGACCGTCAATAGAAGAACGTCTTACGGC
>JAIDNR010000040.1 GCA_029063695.1 Ruminococcus sp. | reverse complement strand
GTGATATAATGAATGTATGTATGCTGAGGTATATAATAACAACTGACAGGAGATTCATATATGAACAATATTTACACAAATCAAATCAACGAAATTGTCTCGGAAGTCAAAAAGGCTGTTATAGGCAAGGACGCTATTATAATAAAGGTACTGCTTGCGATTCTCTGCAAGGGACATATACTTATAGAGGACATTCCGGGCGTCGGAAAGACCACTCTTGCACTTGCATTCTCAAAGGCACTTTCTCTGGAGCATAACCGAATGCAGTTCACACCGGACGTCCTGCCGTCTGATATAACAGGATTTTCCGTGTATAATAAGTCAACGAATACATTTGAGTTCCGCAAGGGTACTGCATTCTGCAATCTGTTCCTTGCGGACGAAATCAACAGAACATCAAGTAAAACGCAGTCTGCACTTCTTGAGCTTATGGAAGAAAAAAATATCACTGTTGACGGAAATACTTATAAACTGCCCGAACCTTATACGGTAATTGCAACTCAGAACCCTATAGGCTCGGCAGGTACACACAATCTGCCGGATTCACAACTTGACAGATTCATGATTAAGCTGAGCATGGGCTATCCCGATTTTGAAGGTGAAGTTGCAATACTCAAAGCTAAATTCAATTCATTTCCACTGGAAAACGTCCATGAAGTGGCAAATGTGAGAATTATAAGCGAATTGCAGGACTATATATCAAATATCTATATAGATGACAGAGTGTATGAATATATCGTTCAGCTTTCGGGAGCTACAAGAAATCATCCAATGATTAAACTTGGCATAAGTCCACGAGGAACTCTTGCACTCATGCAGATTTCAAAGGGAATTGCTGTTGCTATGGGTAGAGATTATGTAATTCCCGATGATGTGACATATATCTGTCACGACGTTTTCAGTCATCGTATAATGCTGAGTTCAAAGGCAAAACTTTCGGATATTACGGCTGAAAACGTTATCAGTGATATTATAAAAAATACACCTGCTCCAAGAATATCAGGTAAATAACTATGATTCTGATGAAAATATTTTTTGCTGTACTTATAATTATCTGCATAGTATTCTATATAATGTATCTGTGGGATTTTGCACTTGTACTTCTCATAACGGTCATAACAATTCCTGTTGTTATGTTTATTTCAACGCTCATTGCAAGAAAAAATATTGATGTTGAGTTCGCCGTAAAGAATGATACAGCTTTAAAGAAAGAAAATTTTCCGATACAGATTAAAATAACAAACAGAAGTATCTTTCCTGTTGGCAAAGCAGAAGCATATATTGAATATTCCAATCTTTTCAGTAATGAAACAAATACTTTCAATCTTCTTATGCCAATTCAGCCAAGAAACAGCCAGAACATATCATTTAAACTGAGTTCACGATACTGCGGAATTATAAGGATAAAATGAGCCTATATCAATATATATGACCCTCTGAAAATTTTCAGATTTAAGGTAGGAAAAAATATACATAAGGAAATAGCTGTAATGCCTGAGGGATATGAAATAAACGGAAGTATATGCTCAACTGACAGAGTAAACGATGAAAGCAATAAATTTTCCGAACATAAAGCAGGTGACGACCCGTCGGAAATCTTTGATTTGAGAGAATATAATATCGGAGACAAGCTTAACCGTATTCACTGGAAACTAAGTTCAAAGCGAGATGATTTTATTGTAAAAGACTACAGTCTGCCTGTTGATATTCAATGTATGCTGTTTCTGAATCTGAAAGTTGATTCTGAATACAAATTACCTGTATTTGATACACTTGTGGAAACTCTTGTATCAATATCGCAGTTCATGCTTGAAAATGAACGATTACACTCTATAGTTTATTATAATCCAGAAGCAGGGTGCTTTATAGAGAAACATATAACAAATACAGATTCACTCACAGAAACTGTCCATGAAATTATACTCTCCGCAGATGAAAATTCAGTATATAAGTCTCCGCAGAATTACTTTACAGAAAATACAGACCTTTCAGCATCATCATTTGTCTGCATAACATCAAATCCCGAAAAGAAGCTTCTTGAATATATCGGAGAAAGTGTAGATGCAGACATAAAAAATGCTGTTGTTGCAGTAACTTCACCCAAAGAAGCTGAAAACATTATGAAACACTATTCGGGTGTAAATATAATTCCCGTATTAATCGGAAGAATAACATCATCAATCAAGGATATAGAACTATGAGGAAAAAGATTTTACAGAACGACAACGGCATTACTATATGCGACAGTATTGTAATGTCAGTAAAACAAAAGCGAATCAATCTACGGCGTATTGAAGCCATAGCAATTGCAATTATCGGTTATGTTTCAGCAATTATGGCATTCGTTAATATGTTTGACTTCAAATTCAACCATAAGGCAGTCATTTTTTCGGCGGTAATTTTCTCGACAATATATATTCTGCTGTCGCTCGCCGGAAAAAAAGCAATGTGGATTGTCGGTGCAACGGTAATTGCAGGAGCGGCAATATCATACAGAATTATTGATACATTCATACTCGGCTATAAATATATGTATAACGTAATATATAGAACTTCCGTGTATAAGGACATAGACTATTATAAATTCCTGAAACCAGAACTTGAAGAAAGTTCGGTTACGGCACTTTTTATATTCGGTACATGGCTGATTGCGGTGATTATATATGTATTCACGATATATCACCCCAATTCCTTTCCTCCTTTGCTTGTGACGTTTCCGCTTATTGAAATAGGATTGTATAATGGTATAGAAATATCGGTTTTCTGGGGAATGCTTCTTGTTGCATACTGGCTCGCCGTATTTGCAATGACTACCATAGATATGGGCGAATATTCAGGCGGAAACGGCGGATTTGTCCGAAAAGAGAATCTGTTTTTCCCGAAAAGACAGATGAAACTTAAAGTAACCGAAAAATGTGGAATTTATATCATTATGACAGTAATAACAATAACTGTAATTTCTTCCGTTGTACTTAACATAATTGACTACAAAAGAAGCGATGAAATAAATCAGAAACGTATTGAAATACGTGACGCTGTAAATTCGTTTTCAGTTGATGATTTGGCTGGCAGTATATCAGAGCTTACAAGTGCATTCGGATTCACTTTCAAAGTACAGACTCATAAGCTCGGAAACGTGGACAGGCTTAAATATAAAGAATCAACAGATTTAATTGTTACACTTGATACCAAATATAATGGTGCAATTTACTTAAAAGAATATACAGGTTCTGTTTATAATAATAATGAATGGAAAATACTTCCCGATTCTGCATACAGAAACAGTATTTTTGATGATTTTAGCAAATACAGCACATATCCGCAGGATTTTCCGTACAGATTCAAACCCACTGTTAATTTTTATGACAGCAATCTTAATGAATACACAATCGATATTAATTCAAAGCTCCGCAAAAATAGAAGTTTCGCACCATATGGAATTGATAACATAGGCATACTTGAATATGACTATGATGCAAATGTAACATCTAAATCAGGAAATGAATATTCTTACAGATTCACAAAAGTTGACGCAGAAGATATTGCAAGAAAACTTGACTTTTTGTTGAGAAGTAGTGCTGATACAAGTCCGTATAATATTGACAATTTCAGCGATGAAGCGTGGAAAAATCAGATTGCTGACTATATCAATGAAAAAAATATATCTGATAACGGCTATTTTACAGTAGAAAATGAACTTTTTCATGGATTCAATGCCGGAACGGTTCTTGCGGAACTTATTGAAAATGATTACCGTGACTTTGTATATGAAAACTATCTGCAAATTCCCGATAACGACGATATAGATGAAATCCGCAGGGAATTTTCAGATATACTTGATTCCGCACACGGTTCTGACGCACAGTCACAGATAGCAGTGCTTACAGCAATCAGAAACAAAGTATCTTCAATGGCACAGTATTCACTTAATCCTGGCAGAACTCCCGCAACACGAGATTTTGTCAACTACTTCCTGCTTGAAAATCACAAAGGCTACTGCACACACTATGCCACTTCGGGTGTTGTTCTTGCACGAATGGCAGGTATTCCTGCACGATATGCCACAGGATATGTTATTGTCGGCGATGATTTCAATGAATCCGCACAAAATCCCGACGGTTCTTATACGATAACGC
>JAIDNR010000004.1 GCA_029063695.1 Ruminococcus sp. | reverse complement strand
TTCTGGAGAAATCATATGAATAAGAGGGAGATAATACTTGATTTTACGTCACTGCTTGATGTAATTATGATAATTCTTTTCTTTTTTATACTTTTCAGCCACATGGAAGCTATTGATGCAATTGAGGAAAAGGAAAGAATGCAGGCTGAACACAGTCAGATTATCGAACAGGCAGAGCAGATAAAATCCGAAGCGGAAGAACTTCTTGCTGATGCTGAGATAAAAAATCAGCAGGCGGAAGAATTTCTGTCAGAAGTACAGCAGTCCGACAGCAGAAACGCATACAATATAGAGGGCATTATGGACTTCAGCAGAGGACTTAATATCAGACTGAATCTCAATATGAACGCTGAATCAGGTGCATGGGAACTTGATATTTTCTGCGGTGATGATTTTATAGACAGTATTCGCAAAGATTCTCCCGAAATCATGCAGCAGGCATTTTCTGATATTATTGCCGAAAAAGGTTACACTCAGGAAGATACTATTCTGTGCGTATTCACTTACAATGCAACTGAAAGTGGTACACGTTCTGCTTATAAATCAGTTAAGGAAATGTTTGAGATGTTCAAGTTGGATTATCAGCACTTTTTCTGCTCAGAGGCTGATACCTCTATAGAAAAGGAGTGACAATTATTGAAAACAACATACAAAGGTGCATTCTGGATTCCGCTGATTATCGGCGTGGTTATTGCTGTTGTTGTAATCGGCGTGATACTGTATGCATTCGGCGGTAAAGGTTTTGGTGGAGGCAAAGGCGACGGCGATGGTGAAAGAAGTAATTCCTTATCGGAAATCAGTAGTATTTCCGAAAGTTCTCAGCTAGAAACTGAAGGAATAGAATATATAAATATTACTGTATCGGGAAGTGACTATCTTTTTCAAAATCGGAAAATGACCGTTGATGAACTTATAGCGGAACTGAACAATTCAGATGAAAAATTTCCCGTTAAAATTACCGACGACGATGCTTCAATCAAGGCTTATGATGCTCTTGTAAAGGCACTTAAAGATAATAATGTAAGATACATAGAACAGGAAGGCAATTAATTATGAAGAAATTTTTTAAAGGATTACTGTGGATTATTGCTGTAATTATTCTGGTTATATGTGCTATAGCCGTTTATCAGCTTATGGTATCAGATAATGATGAATCGTCATCTTTTATTTCATCAGGCGAGTCAACAATAACTGATTCGGTTCAGGAACGGACAATTGCTGAAAATACTGAAATTCCGTCTGAAACAGCAGGCGGAAATGCGGAGTATGTGCAGTACAGCTATTTCAGAGTAACTGTTTCAGAGGACAGATATTTCACTGAAAACGGTGAGGTTACTCTTGATGAACTTATCGAAGAAGTTTCGGTTCTTAGTGAAAATTATGTTGTTGAAATTATTGATGATAATGCAACGCTTAAAGCTTATGAAAGTCTTACGGATATGCTTTATGAAATTTCAGTTCCGTATATGGAGGAGGACGGTGAAATTCATACATAATAACAACAAAATCGCCTATAAAGTCCTGTGATGATTAATATACATCATGGGACTTAATTTTACAGATTATTCATAAATAATCTTGTGGTAAATCAATAATTTAAGGAAATGATAATTACGGAGTGATAGAAATGACGAAAAAGGAAAGAAGTTCTTCAAATCAGAAGGTCTGGAATAATAAAAATTATTCTGAAGAAAAGCCTGTTTCATCAGCATATAAAGTAATTGATAATGACCTTGCAAGAGATAATATTGAAAATGATATTCCTGAAGCTGATTTGCAGGATATATAAAAATATTCAGATAGTATCTGAAAAGAGAACATAAAAAAGGCACAAAATAATTTTGTGCCTCAGTACGCATAAAATACAGCTTTTTCTATATAGCTTCTTTTATGGCTGATTTTGCTTTTGTAACTATTGTTTTATCATTTTCGTATGAAAGAATATTTGAGGCATGGGATATATCAACCCATCGAATTTCAGCAATTTCATTCTCCTGTGGGTGAAAAAAGACATTTTTTGCCTTTGCCAGAAAATAAACAACTACTTTCATTGTATCTTTTTTCGGAGAATAGGTAACGGTTTCCCTGAACGTAGGGTCAATAATAACATCAATATCCGTTTCTTCTTTTATTTCACGTCGGGCAGTTTCAAGTTCTGTTTCGCCGTCTTCGACATGACCTTTCGGAAATGACCAGTGACCGCTGTTAACGTGTTTTATCAGCAGAATTTCAGTATTTCCGTGATATTTGCGATAAACAATAGC
>JAIDNR010000399.1 GCA_029063695.1 Ruminococcus sp. | reverse complement strand
GACAAAAAATCCTGCTTTATTTTTACTTTTAATTTATACATAATTTATTTTGATAACTTTGGTTCTCAAAAGATTGACAAAAGTTAAGCAATGTGTTATTATAATAAAAGAAATTTAAAAAGGAGCGATATAATGCTGCATTATTTAAAAGAGTATCCATCAGAATGGAATGGATTTGAACTTGGACGCTGGAGCAATACTTCCGTAAACGTCCGTGACTTCATTAAAAAGAACTATACTCCCTACGACGGTGACGAAAGTTTCCTTGCAGAACCCACTGAGTCTACTAAAAAACTTTGGGAACAGGTTATGGATTTAACCCGTCAGGAGCGTGAAGCCGGTGGTGTTCTTGATATGGATACCAAAATCGTTTCTACAATTACTTCACATGACGCAGGCTATCTCAATAAAGACCTTGAACAGATTGTAGGATTACAGACTGATAAGCCTTTCAAGCGTTCGCTTCAGCCTTTCGGTGGTATCAGAATGGCTCAGAATGCCTGCACTCAGAATGGTTATGAAGTTGACCCCGAAGTTGTCAAAATTTTCACAAAATACAGAAAAACGCATAACCAGGGCGTTTTCGATGCCTATACTCCCGAAATGAGACTTGCACGTAAATCTGCTATCATCACAGGTCTCCCCGATGCCTACGGCAGAGGACGTATTATAGGCGACTACAGACGTGTTGCACTTTATGGTATTGATATTCTTATTGCTGACAAGAAGCATCAGATTGAAACTTCTCTTGTTCGTATGACTTCAAAGAATATCCGTCTTCGTGAGGAACTCGCTGAGCAGGTTCGTGCTTTGGAAGAACTTAAGGAACTCGGCAGAATCTATGGCTTTGATATTTCCAAGCCTGCCGCAAATGCAAAAGAAGCCGTTCAGTGGCTCTATTTTGGCTATCTTGCCGCTGTAAAGGAACAGAATGGTGCTGCTATGTCTCTCGGACGTACTTCAACTTTCCTTGATATTTATATTCAGCGTGACCTTGAAAATGGTATAATTACCGAAGAACAGGCACAGGAACTCATTGACCACTTCATTATGAAGCTCCGTATCGTAAAATTTGCACGTACTCCTGAATACAATGAACTTTTCTCAGGCGACCCGACATGGATTACCGAATCAATCGGCGGTGTGGATGTTGACGGTCATCACCTTGTAACAAAAAACAGTTTCCGCTATTTACATACTCTCGAAAATCTCGGAACTGCTCCTGAACCGAATATGACTGTACTCTGGTCACAGAAACTCCCACGCAAATTCAAGGAATACTGTGCTAAAATGTCAATCAAGACTTCATCTATCCAGTACGAAAACGATGATATGATGCGTGTTGTTCACGGCGATGACTATGCTATTGCCTGCTGTGTATCTTCAATGAGAGTAGGCAAGGAAATGCAGTTCTTCGGTGCAAGAGCCAACCTCGCAAAGTGTCTGCTTTATGCTATAAACGGCGGTGTGGATGAACGTATGAAAGTACAGGTAGGTCCTAAATACAGACCTGTTGAAGGCGATTATCTTGACTATGATGATGTATGGGATAAGTATGAAGCTATGATGGAATGGCTCGCAGGACTTTATGTCAATACACTTAACGTAATTCACTATATGCACGATAAATACTGCTATGAAAAGCTCCAGATGGCTCTCCATGACAGAGATGTAAAGCGTTATTTCGCTACAGGTATTGCAGGACTTTCAGTCGTTGCCGATTCACTTTCAGCTATCAAGTATGCCAAAGTCAAGGTTATCCGTGACGAAAACGGAATTGTAACAGATTATGAAGTTGATGGCGATTTCCCGAAATATGGAAACAACGACGACCGTGTAGACCAGATTGCAGTTACCGTTGTCCGCAAATTCATGGACTGTGTAAGAAAACATCACACATACCGTGACGGTGTACCTACAATGTCAATCCTTACTATCACTTCAAACGTTGTTTACGGCAAAAAGACAGGCAATACACCTGACGGACGTAAAATGGGTGTTCCGCTTGCTCCGGGTGCAAATCCGATGCACGGCAGAGATACTCACGGTGCAACCGCTTCACTTGCTTCTGTTGCAAAACTTCCGTTCCGTCATGCTCAGGACGGTATCTCCAACACATTCTCAATCATTCCCGATGCACTCGGTAAGGATATGCAGGTATTTGTCGGCGATATTGCCCTTGATAAGCTCAGAAACGAGGAAGAATAATGTCACAGCCGAATAATCCGCAGGAGCTTGCCGATTTGATTGATGCACTTATGGCAAGCGGAAGCGGT
>JAIDNR010000398.1 GCA_029063695.1 Ruminococcus sp. | reverse complement strand
GAACTTCGTGTATACAACAACGAACTGCAATACCGTTGGCTTGATTCAGCCGGTCATGATGTGTCCATGTGGACACATTTATTTTTGCTTACAGATCTCAACGGAAAATCTGCATACGAAGTTGCTGCAGAAAACGGCTATACAGGTACGGAGGAAGAATGGCTGCAATCCATAACTCCCGATTTATCGCCGTATATCACAAGGGTTGAGGTTCTCAAAATCGTTGATGACAAGGTGCACTCTTCCGCCCCTGACCTCTCGCCCTATGTCACCAGAGTAGAGACACAAAAGCTGGTTGAAGCTAAATTTCAGACGGTAGAAAACGACCTCACATCCTTGGAAAATACCGTAAACAGCGAAATTCAGACAGTCAAGGATTCTGTCGAGCCTGTTGTATCACAGGCACACTGGCATCATAATCTGACGCTGCTTAATAGCTTAACATCTGCGAAAATCGCAAAATAGGATAAAATTTCCGAAGTCGATACTGAATTGCAGCAGCTCCGTGATTCAACACAGTATGACCAGCAAAATCAGAATGATGCAATTTTGAATTTGGAGAACAGAATCACAATTTTGGAATCAAAAATCACAAGCGGAAACAATGCAGTTACGCTGTTTTCCGCAGGAACAGATGCTCTTGAAGCTTACGGCGAAAGTATTTACACTTTCTACAATGACGGTTATCGCTCCCTCTCCGGATTTGCCGAAACATATCCAAATTTTTGCTCTGCTGAAAATAACCACGCTATTTACTACAATCAGCCGGACTTTAACTGGGGCGCGACAATTTATACGCTTTGCACCGAGCCTGTGCAGATTACAAGTTCCAAGTCTATCCTGTTCAGATATACATCCGGGGCAGCAGATGTGGGAGAAATGTGGCTTGTGCCAAAATCAAGTACAGAAATGTCAGCCGCCGAAACTGCAAGATATATCCATGAAAGCATCGTTAGCGGCACGGCTGTACCTGTTCCATTCAGTTGGCTGCAATCTCCTGATAATGATTCAACAGTTCTGCTGTCCTGTGAGAATGTGACGACGGGCGACTATTATCTTGCATGGAAGGCGGTGACCGACAATACACATCCTAAAATCAAATTAATCAAAGTTCTGGAGGGCTGAATATGAAAGAAAATATCTGCACAATTATCGGCGTAATCGGAGGATTTTTCGCAGCATTGCTCGGCGGCTGGGATTCGGCTTTGACTACGCTTGTAATTTTTATGACCATTGACTTTGCAACAGGTCTGATCGCTGCGGCAATGGGAAAATCCAAGCACAGCAAAACCGGCAGGCTGAGCAGCAGAGCCAGCTGGGTAGGTCTTGCAAAAAAAGTTTGTACGCTGCTGATGATAGTTGTGGCGGTGAGAATTGACCTTCTTGTGGGAACGACCTATGTTCGTGATGCAACGTGCATCGGTTTCTGTGTCAATGAACTGCTTTCAATCATCGAGAACACTTCTGGAATGGGCGTGCCATATCCCGATTCAATCAAAAAGGCAATCGAGGTATTGCAGAAAAAGGCTGGCAGACTCGATGACGAAATTCAGGAAATGATCGATGAATTTGAGGGGGACGATGAAATATGATTAAAAAGTATGAATTTGGCAATACTACGCAGCTTTCACCGCATTTCAATGCAAGAGAATTCCGCTGTAAATGCGGCAAGGAGCATGATTTTGAGGTAAACGAAAAACTTGTGGAGAACCTCGAAAAGCTTTATGAATCCCTCAACTGCTCCAAGATTATTGTCACATCTGGCTACAGATGTACCGCCCATGATAAAAATGTAGGCGGTAATGGAACAGGTCAGCACACCAAGGGCAATGCTGCGGATATCTGCTGCTACGGGCAGGACGGACAGCCGATTTCAAGTAAAACAGTTTGCTGCAAGGCGCAAGATATCGGCTTCACCGGCATCGCCAATATCAATACTTCCTATCAATACACCCATGTGGATGTACGGACAGGCTCAAAGTGGTACGGTGATGAAACTAAGGGCAATAGCTCTGTTAACAACGATTTTTACTGCTATTTCGGTATTCATAAGAATGATACAGATACCATGAAAGGAATTGATGTGAGCGTTCACAACGGCTCTATTGACTGGAAGAAAGTCAAGGCTGATGGTATTCAGTTTGCAATTCTCCGTGCAGGATATGGGCGTGAACTTTCTCAGAAAGATGCACGTTTTGAGGAAAATTACAAGAATGCCAAAGCAGCAGGAATTCCGGTCGGAGCCTACTGGTATTCTTATGCGATGTCCGAAGATGAA
>JAIDNR010000397.1 GCA_029063695.1 Ruminococcus sp. | reverse complement strand
ATGATATGTCGCTCAAATACATATGTGCAAAATTAAAGTGATTTGCAATTATTGTTTCATTTATATAAAATGCAATAACAAAAAATATACCTGTTGAAATAATACCGCCGATAAGACCCTCAATAGTCTTTTTCGGACTTATTTTCGGACATAATTTATGTTTACCAATTGCAACACCTGTGAAATATGCACCGCTGTCGGCAATCCACGCACCGCAAAGTCCCATTACAATAAAGAACACACTGTGTTCACCTGCCTGTTTCTCAATAAGCACTATTGTTGACATTGCCTGAGGTACAAGAACCATACACGCAAGCACAAAGAAAACCTGCGTATATTGTATATCCTCATGTTTATTAAGCCATACTGTAAATACAGCAAACGTACAGAATAATGTTACAGCAAACATAACTATACTTTTCATTTCATACCAATGCACAAACGGAACAGCTATTCCGCATATTTCAGCCGATACGAGTATAGGAATACACTTTTCAAGTCTTACTGCCCGTATAAGTTCAAACAGCATTATGCCTATTACTGCTGCAATGGCTATTGGCAGAACTATTGTTTTATGCAGAAAAAGCACCGTTATTGCAACAGCAATTCCGACAGCCGCCGAGATAATACGAGTAAGCAAATCACACACCTCCGAAACGGCGGTGACGGTTATCAAAGTCAATCAATGCCTTGTCAAGTTCGGCAGGAGTAAAATCAGGCCATAGAATATCCGTGAAGTAATATTCCGCATATGCACACTGCCATATAAGATAATTCGACAGTCTTAACTCACCCGACGGACGTATTACCAAATCAACATCGGGAATACCTTTAGTATAAAGTTCATCGGCAACTGACTGCTCAGTAATATCTTCGGGTCGTATTTCGCCGTTGACTGCCTTTTGTGCAAGTATACGTGCAGCGTGTGCAAGTTCATCACGTCCGCCATAGTTTACTGCCATCATCAGCGTCATTTCCGTATAGTGTGCGGTATCTTCCTCCAACTTAATCATTTTTTCCTGCAAATCATCATCAAATGCGGACTTATCGCCTAAAAAAATCATTCTTGTATTTTCACTGAGAAAATTCCGTACATCAACAATATATTCACGGAACAAGTCCATAATTGTATGTACTTCATCATCTGGTCTCTGCCAGTTCTCAGTAGAAAAAGCATAGAAAGATATATTCTGCAATCCTATATCCTTGCAATAGCGGACGATTTTTTTGAAATTCTTTGCACCTTCCTTGTGACCGAAAGGACGTGGGAGTCCACGTTTTTTCGCCCATCTCCCATTGCCGTCCATAATAAAACCGACGTGCTGAGGAAGTTTTTCGGGAAGTTTGATTGTTTCCTCTTTTTTACCGAATATAGCCATATTACACCGTCATGATTTCTTTTTCTTTAGCGGCAACCGCCTTGTCTGCCTCAGCACAGCACTTGTCTGTCAAATCCTGCACTTTCTTTTCGCAGTCTTTAAGGTCGTCCTCTGTGATTTCGGAATTTTTCTTCATTGCCTTGAGTTTATCCATAGTATCACGGCGGATAGAACGGATTGCAACTTTGGAATCCTCACCGAGTTTCTTGATATTCTTACAGAGTTCCTTACGTCTTTCCTCTGTGAGCTGCGGGAATGTAAGACGAAGTACATTTCCGTCATTTGTCGGATTGATACCGATATCAGATGCCTGAATTGCCTTTTCAATCAGTTTCAGACATGATTTATCCCAAGGCTGAATTACAAGTATTCTTGCCTCCGAAACAGATACAGCTGCCATTTGATTAACGGGAGTCGGTGCACCGTAATAATCAACCTGTACTTTATCAAGTACGGCAGGATTTGCACGTCCTGCACGGACTGCGGCAAATTCCTTGTCGAGTGCTTTAAGGCTCTTGTTCATTTTTTCTTTTGCATTTTCAATAGTTGCTTTCATGGTTATAACTTCCTTTCAGAATTATTCTTCAGATACGATAGTACCGACATTTTTGCCCATAACAGCATCATAAATATTGTCAGGACGGCTCAAATCGAATACAAGCATCTTCATCTTGTTGTCACGGCACATAGCAGCAGCCGTGCTGTCCATAACGCCAAGATTTTCATACATAATTTTTGCAAATGTGAGAGTGTCGAATTTTACTGCATCAGGATACTTATGAGGGTCTTTATTGTAAACACCGTCAACAAGAGTAGCCTTGAAATAAATATCGGCTTCAATTTCAACCGCACGCAGAGATGCTGCCGTATCTGTTGAGAAGAATGGATTACCTGTTCCGCAGCCGAAAATAACAATTCTGCCCTTTTCAAGGTGACGGACAGCCCTGTTGCGGATATAAGGTTCAGCAACTTTCTGCATTGTAATAGCAGTCTGAACACGTACATCGCAGCCGAGCGATTCAAGAACATCTGCAACAGCAAGTGCATTCATAGCAGTGGCAAGCATACCGATATGGTCTGCACGGGTTCTGTCCATAGCTCCGCTTGAACGTCCTCTCCAGAAATTACCGCCGCCGACAACAATTGCTACCTGAACACCTGCATCAGCAACTTTCTTGATGCTATGACAGATTTCAGTGATAACCTCATAATTAAGACCATGTTTCATATCTCCTGCAAGAGCTTCGCCGCTGAGCTTCAATAAAATTCTTTTGTATTTTGCTTCCATAAATACACACCTCTCAAAAAATATTACTATGTATATTTTACACTAAATTTGCGAATATGTAAAGTGGATTTTTGAAATTTAATCATTTTTTGGAATTTTAGTGATTATACACAAATTTATCTGTAAAATATTGATAAGTATTTTATATATAACTACTTGACATTTCCAAAAATTCATGATATAATATATATCGTTGAGTGACACGGATGTGTTATGAAATAAATTAAATATCATAATACGGAGAGGTATCGAAGCGGTCATAACGAGGCGGTCTTGAAAACCGTTTGCCCAAAAGGCACGTGGGTTCGAATCCCACCCTCTCCGCCATATTTTCATATTATGCGGATTTACCCAAGTGGTGAAGGGGCTCCCCTGCTAAGGGAGTAGGTCGGGAAACCGGTGCGAGAGTTCAAATCTCTCAATCCGCGCCATTATTAAAACCGTTGTATGTTGCATTTTTTCGCAATATATAGCGGTTTTATTTATATTCAAATAAGATGTAAAACAAATAAATAATCTTAAAAGATTAATATTTTTATCTCAAAATTTTATGATTCCAACTAAAATATGACACGAAATATGACATGAATTTTATTGTATTTCACTGAAATAACTTTATTTTCTCATCAATAT
>JAIDNR010000396.1 GCA_029063695.1 Ruminococcus sp. | reverse complement strand
GAACCGGAGTTTCTCTTGCAGCAGACTCAGACGGAGCTAATCAGCGTTGGAAGATAGAAAGCGTTCAGAAGGATTTTGAAGGATTTGATCTTTATTATAAAATCACAAGTAATGTCGATTCCACAAAGGCTCTTACATATACCGATGGTGTAGGTTTCGGACTTTCAAGCTATTCAGGTGGCACATACCAAAAGTATAAAATAAACCTTGATGGTCTGGAGGGTTATGCTGCAAATGCAAAGGTTGCCGGGGGCGAAAAAGCCGGAACAATTGGCGGACTTTTTGGTGAAACTGTTTACGTAAGCACCGTTGAAGATATGGTCAATGCAATGAAAAACATCAATCCGCTTACCATTGTTGTCAGTGCTAATATTGATTTTAAAGACTGGCCAAAAACAGATCAAAAAATTGAGGACAATAAAACTATTGTAGGTTCTTATGCAGCAAATTCCGTTTACGACTTACAGTGGAGAAGCGATGATTTCAATGGTGATGCGAGCCTTCCTCCAAGCAATAATATTGTAATACGCAATATCAATGTAACAAGCAGAACGCTTAACGGAAAGGTAATGATCCAGATATACTCGTCACGTAATGTATGGTTCGATCACTGCACCTTTAATAATACTATCAGCTATGACAGAACAGGCAATGGTCTTGACGAAGTCGGAAAATTCATTTGGATAAATACTCCTTCAATGGGCTGGACAGACGATGCTTATAATGGCATTAGTCCTGACTACATTACCATTTCTTACTGCTCATTCAACAGCCGATACTGGACAGTTGCTTATGGCACTCAAAATACAGAAACAACAAGATGCCGTACTACTTTACTTTACAACAGTTGGACGCATTGTGTAAGAAGAACTCCACAAATTGGAAATGGCACAGGTCATATTTATAATAACTATTTTGAAGGCTATGACAGTGGAAACGGAAGCGGTACTGCTCAGATCATCGGCGGCGATGGCTCGAATATGGTAAGTGAAAATAATCGTTTCCAAGCATTCACTCAGGGTCAGGCATTAAGTATGGGTGGCGGTTCTGATCCGGCTCGTGACAGTGGTTCGTATATTGCTTCAAGCAGTTCCGCAACTCCTAATAAAATTTCATTTACCCCCAAGACGACAAGCACTCTTTATCCTAATAAGACAAATTATGGATATTCACTTCTTTATGCATATCAATCTAACGGAAATGATACAAAAAAATTCACTCAGACATATGCCGGTTGTTTCAACAGCAAGAGCAAAATCAAGTATATTACAGATTCGGATATGTCAGGCTGGATTCAGACAAAATATTCTTCTCCATTCCTGAGACACGTTGATCTTTCTGCTGCTTCAGTAGTTCCTGCAACCTTTGATAACGGTTCAACATACAGAATAAAAAATGTAAATTCCGGTCTTTATATGCAGGTAGACGGAGCTAAAGCTGCAAACGGGACTAACGTACAGCAGTGGGGTACGGCTGATGGCGTTACTCACGATATATGGAAGCTTATCGACGCCGGAGACGGTTATTATTACCTGATCTCCGCTGTGGGAGATGGAGGAACTTATGCGCTTGATGTTGCAGGAAAGAAAACGGCTAACGGTACAAATATTGACATTTATCAATCCAATGGCGGAGATAATCAGAAGTTTATGATCACTAAAAATGCAGATGGTTCATATAAGCTTTGTCCGAAAAATACAGGAGATAAGTCTGCTGTTGAAATAAAGGACGCAGGAAAGGGTTCAGGTGATAACGTTCAGATATGGGAGATCAACGGTGCAAATTGTCAGGACTGGACTTTTGAAAATATAGATAATCCTGGCTGCAAAATGGACACAAGCGTTATCTATGAATTTGAAAATGTAAACAGCAAAATGGTTATGGATATTGAATCAGGAAAAATGGAAACGGATTCCAATGTTCAGCAATGGTCGACAGGGCACTTTAAGAGTCAGCAATGGACTCTTCAGGAATTTGCAGGCGGTGGAAATTACTATTACATCTGTTCATATTCAAATCCTACATATGTGCTGAGAGCCACAAGTGGCTCCAACGGAGGCAATATCAATATTGCCGAATATTCCACCAAGGACAGTGCAATGCTCTTTAAATTCTCCAAAAATCCTGACGGTTCATATTATATCATGACAAGAGCCTCAAAGGATGCCTGCCTTGTAGAAGTGGCAAGTGCAAGTACCTCAAGTGGAGCGAACGTTCAGCAGTGGGCACCAACAAATAATAATTGCCAGAAATGGAATGCGGAAACACTTGCAATAACTACACCCGCTGTTACAACAACATCGACTCAAACAACAACTACTACAACTAAAGCTACCAGTACTTCTGCCATAACAATCACCAAACCGACACAAACAACAACTCAGAATCCTTCTCCTGAAAAGACTATTGGTGATGTAAATGCAGACGGTCAATTTTCAATTTCAGATGTTATTTTACTTCAAAAATGGCTCCTAGCCGTACCAGATATAGAACTTACCGATTGGAAGGCAGCAGATTTAACAAATGATAATATCTTAAATGTATTTGATCTTTGTCTTATGAAACGTTATTTAATTAAAGAATCAAATAATTTTTGATAAAGTAAAGCGGAACACGAAAAATTGATGGTGATTATTTGAATGCAACACCCAGTGTGCGAGGACGGAAGAATTGATGTATTCGATCTCTGTTTGCTGAAACGTAAATTAATCAATAGCTAACACACTCTCTATCTGCACAATAAGAGAGAACATATAGGGTTTTATTCCGATATAATGGGATAAACAGAAAGCACCACAGGGAAAAGCAACTCTGTGGTGCTGTTTTTATAAATAAGAGAAAGTTACAGCAATTCCATTATAGACAAATCAATAAAGATATGATATAATAGGTAGTAGAGGTGATAAAAATGATACCAGTAGAGGTAAGAAAAATAATAGTAAAAAGCAGAATAAAAGGAATATCAGCAGAAGAAATCAGAAAAGTGACAGGAGTAAGTATCTCAGCAATAAACAGCATAGTAAGAAATTACAAGAAAAGAGGAACACTTGAAGGAAACTATCCCGGAAGGCAGCCGACAATTACAAAAGAACAGAGAAAGGCAATGATAAAACTTGTAAAGGACAGACCTGATATTACAATAAATGAAATAATAGAAGAACTTCATCTTCCGATAAAAAAATCAAGGGTAAGTAAAATACTTCTTGAAGAAAAAATGTATTTAAAAAAAAGCAGATTCGTGCAGCGGAACGTAAAGACAGAAAAGTAAAAAAGCAGCGTAAAAAATGGAA
>JAIDNR010000395.1 GCA_029063695.1 Ruminococcus sp. | reverse complement strand
CGAACACGGAAGTTAAGCTCTGTTGCGAAGATGATACTTGGTTGGAGACGACCTGGGAAAGTATTTCGATGCCGGCACAGCATTAAGCGGAAGTCTTTGGCTTCCGTTTAATTATATCAGGGCCATTAGCTCAGTTGGTCAGAGCATCCGGCTCATAACCGGACGGTCCGGGGTTCGAGTCCCTGATGGCCCACTAAAAAATCCTGATTTTTCGGGATTTTTTTGTTATATACAGAAAAAGAGGTGGTAATTATTTCTTTTAATAAAGATGCCGCTATTATTATATTTTCATTCGCACTTTTGATTGGTGCGGTTTTATGGAGCAAAATCGATGAATCTGCCGACAGTGTCCGGACAGTTGTAGTAAAGAAGTCAGCAGTAACAACATCTCAGACTGAAAAATCAACCATGTCGGTAACAGATAAGACGGAATCTGTAAAAATTTCAGATAAAACTCTTTTTGAAAAAATTACGGTTTCAACAAAAATATCTGAAAAAACAACTGTGATTTCGGAATATACCACAAAACCTGAAATTCTGTATATTGATATCAACAGTGCGGATTCCGGTGAACTTATTCTGCTTGACGGAATCGGCGAATATCTGGCAGGACAGATTATTGCGTATCGGGAGGAAAACGGAGACTTTAAGAATATCGAGGAACTGATTAACGTTTCGGGAATCGGCGAAAAAATCTTTGATTCAATCCGTGATTATGTGTATGTGGAAAATCCGATTTACGATACAGAAGAAATGCCCGAAGAATCTGACATAATTGATACAGAAGTGACAGCTGAAGAAATTATGGAAGTCACGATGAATCCCGAAGGTTATATGCCGGTTAATCTGAATGAAGCCGATATTGAAAGACTGCTGCTTCTGCCTTGCATTGATGTGCAGACTGCTGAAAATATCATTGAACTGCGTGAAGAATTGGGCGGTTTCACTAATGTTTATGAACTTCTTTATATTGAAAATCTGACCGAGATGCAGTTTTCGGAAATAATTGAATATGTCTGCATATGATTGTCTGTTCCGAATTTTGACAGTCTTTTTTATTTTTTTTGATTTTCGACACCTCTGCTTAAATTTATGTTGACATACGAATGACGAACGTATTATAATATTAGAGGGATATTGAGGAAATTTTTTAATCAAGAGGAGAATGGAATGAAGAAAAAAATACTTTTCGGAAATAATATTTCCGATGTCGGCAGGGCACTTTCAAATAATTTTAATTATTTTAACTTCAATGTTTCTTACTGTGGAAATACATACTCGAATATCATGAAAAATCTTGAGGATTCAGCATATGACGGACTTTTCTTTTTTGTTATGTATGATGATGATAAGGTTTGTGATTTTGTAAAAAATTTGAAGAAAAAGTACCCTGAGTTGATGATTTATCCACTTCTGTACAGAAATTCCGAATTTCTTAAAGAAAGCCTTATGGAGTCGGGTGCGTCACAGTGCTTCACCGTTCCAACGACGGCGGCTGAATTGTGTTTTTCGATTATCTATGATTTTTTTGACGAAGATGAAATTGTTGTTTCAATTGAAATTGCGGAATTTCTTATTGAAAACGGTTTTCCCAATCACGTAAAGGGATTTTATTTTCTCTGTCTGTGTATTGAAAAAGTCATTAATGAACCTGAAATGTATTCTAATTTTTCAAAGCTTCTTTATCCGTATGTGAGAGAAATGACGGGAAGTTCGGAAGTCTGGATTGAGCGTTCAATAAGAAATCTCAGTAAAATTGCGTATAAGAGAGGTGTAAGACTTGAAAATTACCCTGATGACAAGAATCTGTCCAACAAGACTCTTGTCAAAGCCCTTGTCGACTTGTACTGTAAAGTCAATAATTTCAGAAGAAAGAAGTAATATTTCTGCACTGATTTCAGATACCGAAAATCTGCGGTGTCTTTCTTGTTTTTAGTTAAAACAAAAAAATATTTTCCCCCTATTGACAAATCTGTTTTTTTCTGGTATAATAATTATTGTGAGATGAGTAATTTGACATAGGGGTATAGCTCAGTTGGTAGAGCAGTGGTCTCCAAAACCACGTGCCGAGGGTTCAAGTCCTTCTGCCCCTGCCATTTTTTCAGAGAAAACTTTTTTAAGTTTTCTCTTTTTTGCTTTATAGAGGTTTTTGTTATATAAATTTTGCTTTTGTGTTTATTTAATATAAAAATATACAATTTATTCACAATCAACGTTTTATC
>JAIDNR010000394.1 GCA_029063695.1 Ruminococcus sp. | reverse complement strand
AAAATACTGCATGAATTTTATTGCACCGCCGCCGACCTGATTCTTATGGTCAAACCATCTTGAACCCGACATTGTAATGCTGTCATGCCTGCCCGAACCGTCGCTGTAAATCAGCTTGTATTCACGTCCTGCACGTTCAAGTTTTTCGCCCCGCATACGTAGAAAATCCGCCAGTTCTACGCTGTTTGCGGTGATTTTTTCTTCTTCCGTAAATGGAATATACGGCACTTTTTTCACCTCCGTTCAATGAGAAATCCGCCCTTTCGGACGGACTTTCATCAGATATTCACTACACTCCAGATGTACAGCGGAGCGGTCAGCGTGAAGATAAGACAGCCGAACAGAATCGCCGGTGCGGTCCATTCAAGCTGACCATGCTTTTTGTGTAGGCTAAGCGCCCAGCGCCTTATCATATTGCTATGACAGGTTTCCAAACGCTCGCCTCGGAACCGTGCTTGCACCTCTCAGCGCACACGGCTCCCCACTTGTTAATTCAGTTTTCCATTGTGTAATTTGTCATGACATTCCTCGCATAATGCAAGAGTTTTTCTGTTTCTGGCAATCATGAATTTTTCCCAATATGATTTACCGCTCAAATCTTTCAGCTTTCTGACATGGTGAATTTCAATTGCACAGTTCATTTTACCGCAAAGCTCACACTTTTCAGCTTTGAGCCTGTCGATAAGACTTGTTTTGCTTGCGTATTTCACCGTGTTCGGAATAATATCTACTTTGTAAGATTTGTTTATAGGTTTTCTTGCGAAACCCTCGTTATAAAACAATCTTACTTTTGATTTTCCTTTTGCAGTAAATTTAATTCCAAAATCAGAACCTATTCTGAACTTATCCATAGCTTGTTTCATAGAACAGCGATATTTCGTGCCGTAAGTTTTAAACAAACTCTGACACATGATATATCCAAAAGAGTTTAAAATTGCAGAATTATTTGCAATTGCGTAATAATTCCGCAAACCTCGGATTTCGCTATTGTACTGTTCCAAGATTTCAAGGTCATCGTTGTTTTTAAGAAAATATCTTGATTTTGCTCTCCATACTTCTTTTCCATAAACATTGACCTCTAATTTCATTGCGCCATAATCCAAAAGCTTTTTCTTTATGCTGTACATAGGCACTTCAAGTGCGATAATTCCACTCAAGAAACGTTTTAAATATCCACTTTTGTTACGCCTTGCGGCTTGTGTGTGCCTTGCATAAATATCAAAACCTAAAAAGTGTGCTTTCTTTTTGGAATGAGTAATCAACGTTTTTTCTTCCGATAACTCTAATTTAAGAGTACCATTCAAAAACTCCTTGATTTTCGATTTGATTTCCTTAGCGTCCTCTTTGTTTCCGATAATTCCAATAAGAAAATCATCGGCATATCGTGTATACTGAATTCTTCTGAAATTCTTATCGAAAGGGTCTTTGTAAGGAACTTTAAATCTCTCATGTTCCAATAGCTTTATTTGCTTAATAACCTCTGATTTTTGTGTCTCAGATTTGACATTTTCAAGCTGTATCATTAGCTTTTTGCGCTTTCTTTCAAAAACAGTTGCCTGCGGATTGGTTTTATGATATTTTCCTTTGTCAAAGGATTTTTTCACTTCGTTCATAAACTTATCAAATCGGTCTAAATAAATATTAGCCAGTATCGGACTGATGATTCCGCCCTGCGGAGTACCGCTGTAAGTTTTATGATACGTCCAATCTTCAAGATAGCCTGCATTCAGAAATTTTCGGATAAGTCTTAAAAACCGCTCATCCTTTATCCTTTCGGAAAGTATTTCAATCATTTTGTCATGGTCGATATTATCAAAAAATCCTTTAATATCCCCCTCGATAAACCACTTTGTGCCTGTAAAATTTCTTTGTATCTGATTTAAAGCCGTATGACAGCTTTTGTCAGGTCTGAATCCGTGAGAAGTTTTCTCAAAACTGTTTTCATAAATCGCTTCAAGCAGCATTCTCAGAACCTCTTGCACCAGTTTATCATCAAACGACGGGATTCCCAAAGGGCGCATTTTACCGCTTTTCTTCGGGATATATACTCTCCTTGATGGATTTGGCTGATAGCTTTCGTCTTTGAGCTTTTCAATGAGTTTGTCAATTCTTTTCAAACTCATTCCGTCAATGGTTTTCCCATCAATGCCTTTTGTCATGTTACCCTCTGCGGCGTATATATTCTGATACGCAAGAAGAAATAAATCTCTATTGTACAGATTTCTATACAGCCGTTCAAAGATGTAATGTAAATTACTGCTGTGTTTTTCCAAACTGCTTAACATATTGACAGGATTTCTCATGGTGTATCGCACACCTTCCTTTCTCCATAATTAAGTTAACAAGCTGTTCCCCTTCGCCATGTAATCGCCGTTAACGTCTCAGACTACTATGGGAACTCCGTTGCCATGCCGAATATTCAATGTCATCTTTCTTGGGAAACCCTTGAAATTTATCACCTTGTGGCATTACACATAGCCTTTTCAGGCATTTCGGTTTAGGCAATCCCTGCCTTTGCAAAATACTGATAGCTGACTGTTGTCGGATACCGTTTCCGTCCTTTAATATATACATAATTGCGCTGCGTATAAGGTTTTCCCGCATATGCTCGACTAAATCATTGCAGATACGCAGTATGACGTTTCTAACTGTCTTTCGCCATAGCCTGTACGTCGACCACTCGGACTGCGGTTCAAACAATTCGGTCTTTACCCTCATACAGTCGTTTTATCTTGCCGTTCAGTCGTGAATTGACAGTTATTCAACTTACGGCTTTATCGGTATGCTATTTTCCCCTTTGAAGTTTCCCTCTCAGGTTAACCGATTGATAACGGAGTATTAAACCTTTTTTCCGTTGAGCTGCTAACCCCAAAATCAGTATATTGCCTTGACAGGCGCACAGTCAAGATACATTGTACCTATCTTGACAAATAGCAAAATGACCAATATTACGTCGATTACGGGAAATACCACATTGTCCACAACGCTCTTAATCTGACTTTTTGCGGACGACCAGGTACTTGTGACAGCGCCCGCAACGTCGCCCTCCGCAAAAGCGGTCATGGTCATCATATTTGCGACCGTCAACGCTCCGAAAAGCGTTGAAATCGCCTTATTTCTGAGATTTTTCATACATCGTCCTCCATTCTCACAAGCTTTCCCGTCAGTACCGTTCTCGCATTTTCAAACTCATACGAACAGGTCGAAAGAAGCACCAGACGGTCTTGCTCACTGATTTCCGTCGGCTCATAAATCGCCGATATATCGTAAATGTGACTGAGTCGGTC
>JAIDNR010000393.1 GCA_029063695.1 Ruminococcus sp. | reverse complement strand
CCTATTTTGGATTGATTTTTTGTAGTTGATTTTAAAATAAAAAATTTAATAAACGTGGTAAATCCTGATGTTGACAAATAAGGTTTTACAATTATTTAGAGTTTCTGATTATCAATCAGAGGCGCTTTTTTTGTTGCCTGAAATTAAATACAGGAGGTCAGTGCTATGCCTGAAAATAAAACTATCTATCCGAATGACAATCAGCTGTCGCTTGAAGCCAACGGACTTTTGTCTGCGATGCTGAATATACCTGAAATGGATTATCACACAGCAGAGAAACTTTGTGTGTTCTCGGAATGTGATTCGCTGAAAACTATCAGAACTGCTCTTGCTGAACTTAAAGACAAGGAATATATAATTTGTGTGAACGGAAAATATGCTGTCAATAAGTTCAGAATTCCGTCTATGAAATTTGTTTGAGGTGAGCGAAATGGCAAATAAAAAGAAAACAGAAAAGACACAGCCATCAAGTGTATGCAGGGTGAATAAAAATTCCAACTACACTGTGATGAGTAATTTTCATCTGCGTTCCAAAACGCTGGGTCTGAAAGCTGTCGGTCTGCTAAGTAAAGTTCTTTCCCTTACGGACGAATGGTATTATTCCGTTGCCGGACTTGCCTCAATATGCAAACAGGGTGAAATGGCAATAAAATCTGCTCTGGCTGAACTGAAAGACTGTGGCTATCTGACTGTCACCAAACTCAAACCGAATCAGACCAAAAGCGGACGTATTGAGTATGTCTATGATTTTTATGAGTATTCTGCAAAAGATGACCCCAATTCACCTGAATATGATGACGGCAGCGGTAAGAAAGATGATAATATCAAAAAAAGAATTACTTAGTAATCAAGTAACTATCAATCAATCTTCGCAGCCGCAGACCTCAAATCCGCAGAGTTTTCAACAATCAGGCAAATATCCGATTGATGAGATTGAAAGAATTCAATCGCTGAAAGAAAAACGTGAGGAAACAGAATACTTCATAAAACAGAACATCGAATACGACTTGTACGAAAGTTTCTTTGCTGATATTGAGGACAATTCCAACGAAAGAGGAAAAATCACCTATGTAGCATCTATGTCCGAATTTGATATGATTCTTGAAATTATTGTCAATGCAATCTGCACTGAAAAGAAAACAATCCGTATCGGAAAAGAAGATAAGTGTCAGTATGTAGTTGAGAGCAGATACAAAAAGCTGGAAACGAAACACATCGAGTATGCTCTAAAATGCCTGATGCTTAACACAAAGGACATCAAAAATCCAATATCCTATCTGCAAACGGTGCTTTACAATGCAAGTTTTACCTGTGATTTTGTGGAAAGCAATGAACTGAAAAACATAGACCCTGCCCTGTTTATCTCCGAACAGTTCCACAATGAAGAATTTAAGGAAAAGCATTATGAGCATACCGCTTTCCGTCCGACAAAACGCAATGACTGGTGACAGACATCACTTTGAAGGGAGGTGATTTTTATGGCAAAGACACTTATAACGCTTGACAAAAAACTTGTCAACTATGCCAATATCGTTTCTATTTCGGTGGAACATGGCGATTATTCGGGTGATGACGGAGAAGAAATAAGCAGCGTTTACGAACTTATTGCATTTGATGTGACAAATTCTATGCACGTTCTCGGTGTGTATGAGGACAGATTAAAGGCTGTTGAAGCCAATAATAAGCTGAAAAGCTGGCTTGAATGTGAAGCATTCGGAGTATATGACCTTAACGTTGAGGGAAATGATTAACTATGCCGACAGATTGTGAACGTGGAACGAAAAAGACCATTGACATCTCCGTAAAAGCCGAAAAAATAACATCGGATATTCTTAAATCGGATATTTAGGAGTTTCTGAACGGTAAGGCTGAGAAAAAAGGAAAAATGTCATTTTTACAGCTTGAAAACAAGTCAAACTGGAATTGTCAATAAGTTGACACAAATTAAGAAAATTTTAATCAACAATAATCTGATAATCGTTGATAATATCTTTTACGGAAAATCAAGG
>JAIDNR010000392.1 GCA_029063695.1 Ruminococcus sp. | reverse complement strand
GGTTCAGGTACTGACTACTTATACGGCGAAGAAGGCAATGATACATATATTTTCGAAAAAACATTGTATAGCAGTCAACTTCAGGAACATACGATTGAAGACCATGACATAGTATTTGATAAATATGGTCAGAACACTGTATGGTTCAAAGAAGTTCCGGACGATATTGACAAATTTAACAAGATTATTGAATTTATAAAGGATGATACATCGGGTAATCTTGTTATACGTTCAAGGCAGACGGGTGTATCAATGGAAATAGTAAACTATTTTAAAAACGAAGAACACTATCGTTTTAGAGTTAATCACAGAGCTATGACATATACTCTTAATGATGATTTGATACTTGAGGAAAAGCCATGGGGAATATCAAGTTCAAGAGACAGTTTTCTTGGAAACCTTATAGATGATTCAACAGATAATCTTATTGGCGACTATGAGAAAGCAAGTCAGGCACAGCCACCACGTGACCCACTTGTTATACACCTGAACAACGGTAATAGTGTTGAACATATACCGATTGATGATGAATATCAGGCAGTCTATTTTGACCTTGATAAGAACGGATTTGCAGAGCGTACAGCATGGATTGGACCTGCTGACGGATTCCTTGCTCTCGACAGAAACGGCAATGGTATTATTGACGACGGTGGTGAACTGTTCAGCGACCGTGTAACACTGAAAAACGGCGAAGAATCGGGTTCGGGATTTGTTGCATTAAAGGATTTGGACGATAATAATGATGGTGTAATTGATGAAAAAGACAGTGCATTTAAAGAACTTACTGTTTGGATTGATGCAAATCAGGACGGAAAATCCGAGGGTGAACTGCATTCTCTCGAAGAACTCGGAATAAAATCAATTAGTCTTGACCATACTGAAATTACTGACCCTGAACATGAATTCGGTGTGACAGTAACAGAAATTTCAACTGTATCTTTTGCGGACGGCAGAACAACATCTATAAGCGAAAACTGGTTTGACGTTCTCACTTTTGATACTGTTGAAGTGAATATGTTCGGTGACGGGACGTATGCCCTTTCTTCTTTTGGTAACCTTATGAGCATTGATAATGCACTCGCAAGTGACGAAACAGGCGTTCTCGCAGAAATGCTTGAAAAATTCAATAATTCAGATGATTATGTTGAAAAACGTATTCTGACAAAGAAGATACTTTATTTTATTTCGGGTGCAACAGATATAAAGGCTGATTCACGTGGAAGTACTATGGATGCCCGTGATTTACATGTTATTGAAACAATTATGGGCGTTGATTCGTTCATTGGAGCAGGTGGCGGAGCTAATCCAAACAGCAATGCAGCGTCTATTCTTAAGAATCTTTATGCAAAGTTTGAGGAATTATATTTTGTAATTCTCAATTCTGAATGTGATACAACTGAAGATTTCGATATAATCGGGGAAGTTTTGGACGAAAACGGAAATATTGTTCTTGATATGGATATCATAAACAAATACTTCAAAGACAGAGCAAACACCAATGGAAGTGCAGACGATGTTATTTGCAGTCTCTGTTCATATCTGCGTGTTTATGATAATGCACACAAAACAAATTATCTTAGACAGTTCAGAAATGAAAATCCTGAAGCTGCTGAATCAATTGATAAATATCTCGGACTTACGATTATTCTTGGTACTGATGAAAAAGATACTCTTAACGGTACATCTTCAGATGAACTTTTCTGGGCTGAAAATGGTGATGATATTATTAATGCCTCATCAGGAAATGACATTATCCATGGCGGAAACGGCAACGACACAATCAATGCAGGCAATGGAAATGATATTGTATATGGCAATGACGGAAACGATATTATCGACGGCGGCTATGGTGATGACACTATTTATGGTGGTGACGGTGACGATGTAATAAATGGCGGTCTTGGCGATGATGTAATACACGGCGGAGACGGAAACGATACATATTATATCAATGAAAATCATGGAAATGACATTATTTATGATTCAGATGGTAGAAACACTATAATTT
>JAIDNR010000391.1 GCA_029063695.1 Ruminococcus sp. | reverse complement strand
TATCTTGCCCGAAATCTTCCTACAAATTTCGATAATGCAACGCTTGAAAATATGAATCTGTTTGATTTCGGACAAGAAATTCTGGCACATAAACAGGGTGAAATAACTTCCTACGGAGCAGTCTCAGGCAGAGGGCAGGAGCTTTATTCTGTGCTGACGATTCAGTCGGAACAGCAGCTTGATGAAAAATTTCAAGAGGATTATGAGGAAGATTTTGAGATGGAAATGGGAGGTCTGCAATGAAAAAATCGGTTACAGTGAGCGTTGAAGCTGAAAAATTAACGGCTCTGGAAATGTATCTAGGGCAGAAAAATCTGAAGCTGTCGGAGGAGCTTGCAAGGTTTTCGGAACAGCTCTATCAGAAATATGTGCCATCCAACGTCCGTGAATTTATTGAGTTGACGACAGCTAAGAAACTGCCTCGCAAAGCGAAAAATGCTGCTCCTACGGAATCTGAAAATCAGTCGGAGCAGTAACTCGCCGCCGTTCGCTCCACGTTGCCCTGTACGGCGAGGTTAGACAGCCAGTGGGGTAAGTTTACCCCGAGAGTAGTTAGAGCGGATTTGGGGCATTTGTCACAGAGTTTGAAAACAGGTGGATTCGGAAGAATCAGAGGTGGGTTGAGGGGAATTTATTTCATTGCTGGTTAAAGTTTGGTCGCCTCTTGGCGACCAAACGATTACATTGTCGAGCAAAGCTCGCCGAATTTGCAGAAAATAAAGGATTTGATTGGTAGTCGCATGGATTGGAGGTTTTGAAATTTGCAGTCGGATAATATTAAAAATACGGAAGAAAAAGCAAGCGTTATGGAGGATTTGGAAGTCGCCTCGGAGAATAAAAAGCAAAGATTCGGACTTACACTATTTCCCGAAACATTGGAGATAGTAGATACGCTTTTTGAACATGATAATTGTAAGTCACGTTCAGAATTTATTGAAAAAGCGGTGCGCTTTTACTGCGGATATATTCTTAACAAAGAACATACTGCAACTGAATTTATCGCTCCACAGCTTGCAACACTTACGGAAGGAATAGTAAAAGGCACAGAACAAAGGTTATCCCGTGCTATGTTTAAAATTGCTGTGGAGCTTGGTGCGATCACTCATATGCTTGCCGCAGTGCATGACATTGATGATGATACAATGATAAAGCTTCGCGCTATGTGTACGGATGAAGTTAAGCGTATTAATGGTATAATTAATTTTGAAAAGGCCATAAGGTATCAGCGTTCGGATTAAAATACAAATACTGGAGGTGAATGCAGTTTGGCTTTGTCACAGATAATCGTTACAAGCCGTTATCTTAAAAGCGGTACAAAGAAAAATATAAGTAAGCGCAGGAACTACACAAAGTATATTGCTACTCGTGAGTCGGTTGAAGTTCGTGAGCAGAGTAAAAAGTATTCTACGGAGAATCAAAAAAAGCTGCTGAACGACTTACTCTCTGACTTTCCTGAGGCAAAAAAATATTTGGAATTCGAGGATTACAAAAATAATCCTACAGCTGAAAATGCGTCTGAATTGATCAGCACAATTATTGAGCGTAACGCTGATGTCATTGGCAATCGTCAGAATTTTGTAGGCTATATGGCTATGCGCCCCGGCGTTCAGAAAAGAGGCTCGCATGGTCTATTTAATGAGAAAGACGAGCCTATTATTCTTGACAGGGTAGCAAACGAAATTGCAAATCACAAGGGCAATATTTGGTCGCACGTTGTTTCTCTTCGCCGGGAGGACGCTATCCGTCTCGGTTATGATAATTCTGAAACATGGCGTGATCTTGTGAAAAGACATATTTCTGACATTGCAAAGGCACAGCGTATTTCGCTGTGTGATTTGAAATGGTATGCCGCTTTTCACGATACAACTCATCATCCACATATTCATCTGCTTGTCTATTCAACAAATCCGAAGCAGGGATTTTTAACACGAGAGGGCATCGATAAAATTCGTTCTGTGCTTACAAATGATATATTTCATGATGATTTGCAGTCAATATATCAGGAACAGACGTTAAGCCGTGATGAACTAAAAGCTGTATCCAAAACTGAGTTTGAAAATATCATCAAAAAATTTCAGCAAGGCGATTTTGATAATCCGCAGCTTGAAAACCTTATTAGGAAATTAAATTCACAGCTACAGACTGTCAAAGGTAAAAAGGTGTATGGATATCTTCCTCCAGATGTTAAGGAAACGGTCAACAATATATTTTCTGAACTTGCAAAAGATGATAATATCCATCAGCTCTATGAAAAATGGTGCGGCTTGGAACGATTGAAATACAAGACTTATACGCAAAAGGAAAAAGAGTTACCTCAATTGGTTGATAACAAAGTTTTTCAACCTATGCGGAATATGATAATTAAAGCTGTGATTGATATGAATAATCATGCTGCAGATATTGAGGTTAATCCTCACGATCCTACAGAACAATTCGCTGATACTAATGATAATTCACCCATAGAACAACCTCCACAGCTTGATGAATCGGAACAGTCAGCAGATAATAATGTGATATTTTCTGATAACGACGATCTTACAGCTGAAGATTTCACCTGGAGCAACGAAAACGCAGTAACTGTT
>JAIDNR010000390.1 GCA_029063695.1 Ruminococcus sp. | reverse complement strand
TCTTGACATAACGGAATATTTATGTTAAAATAATAATATGTTCTTTATTTATAAAATCAAGTCTGCGAAATAGAAATCTCTTCCTTTATGGGTGAGAGAGTTCAATGAGGTACAGTTAACTGACACTCTTTGTGAGTGATTAGTATATAGCCGGGGTTACCGGTTGGCAGCCTCTGAACAAAGGAGGGAAAAGTAAATGGCAGAAGTTCGTGTTGGTAAGAACGATTCTCTCGACAATGCTCTTAAAAAGTTCAAGAGAGCTTGTGCAAAGGACGGTGTTATTGCCGAAGTTCGCAAGAGAGAACACTACGAAAAGCCTTCAGTAAAGCGTAAGAAGAAATCTGAGGCAGCTCGCAAGCGTAAATATTAATTTTGCGGAAATTATGAGATGTTGATAAAAGCGGGCGTTTTGTGTCCGCTTTTTCATTTGTGATGTATGGAGGATTCAATGCTTTTCAATATAACGGCTGCATTTCGGAGAGTAACCGATATAACTCCTGAAATGCTCAGAAAAATGGGGATAAAAGGTCTTATTCTTGATATAGACAATACGCTTGCAGGTCATAATAATCCGCTTCCTGCAAAAGGTGTGATTGAGTGGCTTGACTGCATGAGACAAAACGACATAAGACTTGTTATATTGTCAAATAATTTCTATTCCAGAGTTAAAATGTTTGCAGAACTTCTCGGACTTGACTATATAAGCGGTGCAAAAAAGCCTTTCAGGAAAAGTTATCAGCTTGCTGCAATGAAAATGCGGCTTCCGAAACACGCTCTTGCGGCTGTAGGAGACCAGATTTTTACTGATGTTCTCGGTGCAAATCTGTTTGATATAAAAATGCTCTATACTATGCCTATCGGAACTACATCCGGTTTGCTCTACAGGGTGAGGAAAACAATTGAAATATTGTTTCTTCCGGAAAAAATTCACTATAAACAGCATCAAATTGAATACAAACCAGTTAAAACAATTACATATAAAGATGCAGAATAAGATTAAGGAGTGATTATTTTTATGGGTAAAAAAATTCTTGTTATACATGGTCCGAATCTCAATCTTCTCGGAGAAAGAGAACCCGGAGTTTATGGCAGTGCAGGCATTGACGAATTGAATAACAATATAATAGACCGTGCGAAAAATCTGAATATGGAATGTGAAATTTTTCAGTCCAACCATGAGGGTGCTATTATTGACAAGCTTCATTCCGCACGTATGAATTTTGATGGAATAGTTATTAATGCAGGTGCTTACACTCATTACAGCTATGCTATCAGAGATGCTATTTCCGCAATAAAAATTCCCGTGATTGAAGTTCATATAAGCAATATTGATGCTCGTGAGGAATTTCGTGCAAATTCCGTTATTGCTCCTGTCTGCAAAGGAAGTATATGCGGACTTGGTTTCATGAGTTATTATCTTGCTGTTCAGGCACTTTCGGAGATGTAATATGACAAGATTCGATAAACTTTTTAATGAACTTCCCGAAAATATTGACTGCGTTCTTATAACATCTGATGTGAACCGACGTTATTTTACGGGAATGAAGTCTTCCGACGGAACTATTATTGCTTTCAGAAACAAGGCATACCTTATTATTGATTTCCGATATATTGAAAAGGCAAGAAATATTGTTACTTCTGCGGAGGTCATTGAACAGAAAAAACTGTATAATCAGCTTGAAGAACTTATTCACAGTAATTCTGCGAAGAATATTGCCGTTGAGTCACAGACAATGACTATAAATCAGCTCAATACGCTTAAAAAATTCATAAAAGATATTGAATTTATTGAAACAGACGTACTGAGCAATGCAATAAATTTGCTTAGAATGACAAAGGACAGCGTTGAAATTAACTGTATAAAGAAAGCTCAGGAAATTGCCGAAATTGCATTTGATGGTATTCTTGGTTTTATAAAAGAGGGTATTACCGAACGTGAAATTGCTATGGAACTTGAAAGACTTATGGCGATTAACGGCTCAGAGGGTGTGTCTTTTGAAACAATAGTCCTTTCAGGTAAAAATACTTCGATGCCTCATGGCGTTCCTTCTGATAAAAAAGTGAAAAACGGTGAATTTATTCTCATGGATTATGGTGCAGTATATAACGGCTATCACAGTGATATGACAAGAACTGTTTGTCTTGGTGAACCAACTGATGAAATGCGGAAAGTCTATGATATTGTACTGAAAGCACAAGAGACGGCTATAAATTCCGCTCATTCGGGAATGACAGGGCAGGAGCTTGATTTAATCGCAAGAAGTATTATTAATGATGCCGGTTACGGAGAGTATTTCGGTCATTCGCTTGGTCATGGCGTGGGACTTGAAATTCATGAGAAACCCAATGCTGCACAAAGTTATACTCATAAACTTAATGAAAATGCAGTTGTAACCATAGAACCAGGCATCTATATTGCAGGGAAATTCGGTGTGCGTATTGAGGATTTCGTTATTTTGCACGAAAATAAGTGTATAAACTTAACTAAATGTGCCAAAAATATAATATCTTTGTAATATTGCTTTTCAAAGTATTGCATTTTTCGGAAAAATGTGATAAAATAATATATATAATCTGAAAATATGAA
>JAIDNR010000039.1 GCA_029063695.1 Ruminococcus sp. | reverse complement strand
CTTATGGATTCAACAGCCGAAAGTCCTGCAAAAACAGCTATTGTGCAGATGATGGAAACAGCATACAATATAACAGTAAGTCCGAGACTTCCCTCATGCTGTGCAATCATAACTGAACCGGGGAAAATCTGTATTATTCCAGAAATGAGATATGCAAATGAGGCAAGCGACTTGAAAAAGCCGATTCCCGAAACAAGTGCAAGAGAAGTTGCACCCATGGCAATAGTTATGTAAAGTGCGGAATCTTTGATTATTCCCGCAAATCCATCAATGCCGTCCTTATAAGTAAGACCAAGTGAACCTGTATAAAGCAGATAGAATGCCACAGTTCCGATAATTCCGACAACAGCGAGTACAATAACCCATTTGAATCCCTCTTTTGCCTGTTCACGACGGCGTTCTTCTTTGAGTTCGAGCATCATGCGGAGACTTTCCTTGGAATCCTTCTGGTCTGATACAAGCTGAGAAGATACAGCCTGTTTAGCACCCTCACGCTTAGCTCTCTCCAAATCCTCGTCAACGAATTTCGGCTGATATTTCGGCGGTTCTGGTTCGTCATCAAGAACAGGAGCGGAAATGGGAGTTTCGGGTACAGGTTCTTCTTTTTTCTCTGATTTCGGAGGAGGAGTGTAATTATCCTCATCAAGAACCGGTGCTGAGACTTCAACGGGCGGTTCGGGCGGAGCTACTGCACCAAGCTGATTACGCATCAAATCAAGAACTTTCTGTTTGTTTGCATCGGGAAGTCTGTTGTAAGTTTCGAGCTGTTCGGGCGTAAATTTTTCAATGATTTCCTCATCTGTCATTATAAGAACCTCAGGTTCATCAGCATGATACGGTTCGCTGTTATCGTCCAGAATTGGAGCTGAAACACCTGTCGGTGCACCTTTTTTCTGAGACGGCGGAGGAGTATAATCACCCATATCGTCTAGAACGGGAGCTGAAACACCTGTCGGTGCACCCTTTTTCTGAGACGGCGGAGGAGTATAGTAGTCCATATCATCGAGAATCGGTGCTGAAACTTCCGTCGGTGCACCCTTTTTGCCTGTTACAGGTGCATCATATCCGAAATCATCAAGAATTGGTGCTGATACATTTTCAGGACTGCTTTTTTTCGGTGCGGGTGTAGTATAGTCAATATCATCAAGCGGTGAGCCGAAATTATTTTCGTCCATCATTCCACCTTCTTTCAGTTAAAAGTTTTGTTTTTTTTAATTTTCTCAGACAATATCTGATTATCTTTCAAGAATCTGTGAACGGTCAGGACCGATTCCGACCATGCTTACATGACAGCCGACAAGTTCTTCAAGACGTGAAATATACTTACGGCAGTTTTCTGGAAGTTCATCAAAGCTTGTGCATTTTGAAATATCTTCGGTGAAACCTTCAAATTCTTCATATACGGGAGTACAGCCCTCAAGTTCTTCCAGAGTTGCAGGGAAATGCTCAGTAACAGTGCCGTCAGACTTTTTGTATGCGGTGCAAATTTTAAGAGTACCTATATTTGCAAGAGTATCAAGCTTGTTGATAGCGAGACTGTCAAGACCATTTACTCTTACTGAATGGCGTACGATTACGGCATCAAACCAGCCTGTACGTCTCGGTCTGCCTGTGGTAGTACCGAACTCACCACCGACATTTCTGATTTTGTCGCCTGTTTCGTCATCAAGCTCTGTCGGGAAAGGTCCTTTACCGACTCTTGTTGTATAAGCCTTTGCAACGCCGATGATGTTTGTAATCATCTTAGGACCTACGCCTGTACCAACACATACACCTGCGGAAAGCGGGTGAGATGATGTGACATAAGGATATGTACCGAAATCAATATCAAGGAGAGTAGCCTGTGCACCCTCGAACATGATGATCTTTCCTGCCTTGTCGGCTTCAAAAGTGAGTACGGAGACATCATCAACATAAGGAGCAAGCCTCTTTCCATATTCAGTATATTCAGCAGTTACAGCTTCGAGGTCAAAAGCAGTACCATCATAAACTTCTGTGATGATTTTATTTTTCAGTTTTCCTGTAGCCTGAATCTTTTCGGCAAGCACTTCGGGGTGAATCAAATCATAGATTCTGATACCACATCTCTCGTATTTGTCCATATATGTAGGACCTATACCACGTTTAGTAGTACCTATGTCTTTACCGCCTCTGAAAGCTTCCGAAAGACCGTCAAGAGTTATATGCCAAGGCATAACAACGTGTGCACGAGGGTCGATTTTGAGATTTTTCGTGGAAATTCCTCTTGCTTCGAGACTGTCAAGTTCACCGATGAAGTCTTTCGGGTCAAGGACAACTCCTGCACCGATAAGGCATAGAGTATCTTTATAAAGAATACCCGACGGGATAAGGTGGAGCTTGTATACTTCTCCGTTGTTTACGACAGTATGACCGGCATTGTTTCCGCCCTGTGAACGTACAACCACATCAGCACGTGAAGAGATGATGTCAATAATCTTACCTTTCCCCTCGTCTCCCCACTGAGTTCCGACAACAATATTTGCAGGCATTATAAATTCCTCTTTTCATATATTTAAATTTGTGCATAAGCACACTTACACTTTATTATATCACAGTATTATTGATTTTGCAAGTCCTTTGAAAAATTTTCTCAAGGTATTTCAATGAGTAAAAATACTGTGTTGTCTTTACACTAAGGCTGACGTCTTTCACTATCCACAGATAATCCTCCTGAACGTATCATAATTTTTTATGTTTTTTGGCGGACAGTATACTGCAAATCTTATTTCCTTGAAATGGCTCATAAACTTCGGCAGTATTTCTTTATATGCTTCTGCAACAGTTTCAGGATTATTCCTGAAAGCACCGTAGCCGAATGCACCCAACACAAGTACATCAATATTATGTGCAATTGCTATACTTATAATATGACTGCTTCGTCTTTTGTGTATTTTCATAAGTTCGATGTCTGAAATTTTTAAAGCAGAAGCATTGGGAGCAGGGCTGGTGAGTACATCAACACTATACCACTCATTTTCGGGTATACTTTCGGGATATGCCGTATCAGACTTTATAATTGTAATATCAGGAGTATAAATACACGCATCAGTATATGTTAATTCTTTTAAATTGCGATGCATCTGATAGTAATGCTCAAAGAGATATTCAGTATTAAGACAAGGATAAAGCGTTGAGCATCTGCAAAGGCATTCTTCCTGAGCCGATGCACCACGCACAACTCCGCCGCCTACGTTTCTTGCCGATGCAAAATTAAGTACACCGATTTTTGAACCGGGATATTCATTCATAAGATTCCTTGCGGATTCAAAAGTGCGTTCCTGTGTTACAGTAATTCTGCAATTACCGCTTGTTGTCTGTATTTCAGGAGTTTCACCCTGCCTGTACAGAACAGTTGCTCTGATTGATTTTTCTATGGACTCGATAAGTTTCGGATTTGTTTCACATTGATTCATTGTATCTTCAAAAATTTCGATTCTGTTCATTAGACCTCCTGTGAAATTAATCATTTAATTCAAAATTACAAATACCAGCAATTAAAGAAAAACGTAAAGCGAAACGTTTTCTGTGATTGCGATATTGTTCAGCAACAATACGGAAACGCTTAACCAATCTGATGGTATGTTCAACATAAATTCTATCTTTGGAAATCTCATGATTCTGTACTTTATCTTTTTTTGTCAGAGGACTGTTTTTTGAGCGTTTTTTAGGATGATATGAATTTTTATGTACAGCTTTAATACCAACATATC
>JAIDNR010000389.1 GCA_029063695.1 Ruminococcus sp. | reverse complement strand
CACTTAAGGGGCAGTGTCAGTATCAAGCCCTTATAGGGCTATCGCAAACCACCCGTTCAACGGGTGGTTTTGATTTTTGCATTCTGTGAAACCTTTGCTGAGTTTTCGTTACTTATATTACAGGAGGTGAAAATATGGAGGATTCACAGATTATTGAGCTGTATTTTGCACGTAATCAACAGGCTTTATCTGAGTCTCGGGAAAAATACGGTGCTTACTGTAATGCTGTCGCCCGAAATATTCTCAGTGATGTGCGTGATGTTGATGAATCCGTTAATCAGACGTGGTATGAGGCATGGAAAAGTATTCCACCTGAAAAACCTGTAGTATTATCCGCATATCTTGGAAAAATCACAAGAAATATCAGTCTGAATATTTTGCGCAGTCATTCTGCGCAAAAACGTAAAGCGGATTTTGCCGAATCCTACAATGAGCTTGATGAGCTTATTGGTTCGGGAAGTATTGAGGACGAAATATTTACAAAACAGCTTGCGGAATCCGTCAATGAATTTATCGGAGAACTTCCCGAAATTCAGCGGAAAGTCTTTGTCTGCCGATACTGGTATTTTGACAGTATTGATGAAATAAGCAGCCGTTTTGGATTCACTGAAGGCAAAGTGAAATCAATGCTTTACAGGGTACGCAAAAATCTTCGAAAATATCTCGAACAGGAGGAATTTTTATGAAAACCGAAAACTTAATCGACGCAGTAGGCTTGATTGACGAAAAATATATAGCCGATGCACATAAGCCGTATGTAAAAATCAAGCACAGGGGAGTAAAGAGACTTGCAGTTGCCGCCGCTGCTTTACTTTGTATTGCTGTTCCGCTTCCTGCTATGACGGCTTTCGGCTCGGAAACCGCATATAATCTGCTTTACATGGCTATGCCGTCCGTTGCACAGGCTTTCAAGCCGGTTCAGAAATCGTGTGAGGATAAAAATATCCGCATGGAAGTCATTTCAGCCGATATTCAGGGTGACGAGGCAAGCTTTTATATCTCGATACAGGGCGATATGATTGACGAAACTATAGACCTTTATGACAGCTATAATATAAAATGTCCTTTTGACAGTGTAGGTCATGTCAGCTATTCAGATTTCGATGAAAATACAAAAACTGCTTATTTTGTTGTTAATATCAAAACAATGAATGGTGAAAAAATTCCAAAAGGTAAGGTTACATTCTCCGTCAGAGAACTTATTTTTGATAAGCATGAGTTTGAGGGCGCTATTGACGGTATAGACTTTTCAGAAGTCTCAAAAAATCCGCCTACAATTGAGAATATTAATTTCAGGGGCGCTTCAGGAGCTTATGAGTCCATAATCGTCAGGGACAGTTCAGGAGCTTATGAGTCCATAATCGATGTACTCGCACCGAGTAGTCCTTTGACAGAGATTATGGACGGCATTTCTGTTACAGGTATCGGCTATATTGACGACAAGCTCCATATTCAGACGTACTATGAGGATATTTTAAAAACTGATAATCACGGTTACGTTTATCTTGTGGACGAAAACGGCAAGCGTATCAGCGAGGATTTTGCGGATATTTCGTTTTGGGACGATGAAAGAAAAGGCAGTTACGACGAAAAAGTGTTCGATATTGACTACAGCGACCTTGAAAATTATTCGCTTATGGGTTGGTTCTGTAACTCAAACGGCTATGAAACGGGCGACTGGGAAGTCACTTTTAAAATGAAATAATAAAAATCCGCAGATTGATTTCTGCGGATTTTTGTTGATTATTTTAATATAAAGCCCATTATTATGCATACAACGAACGCCACGATTCCCATACCAACAACACATAGTATTTTCTGATATGGACGTTTTGTGGTTTCCTGAATTTTTTCCGTACCTGAAATACTATCGCCGTTCATGAATGCAGTAATTTCTCGGTATGTCTGAATGTTATGTTTTTTCTTGAAACGTTCAGTTCTGATTGCAAAGAACATAGTTAAGGCATATAAAGCAACCCAGATAGCAATTCCGACGAATCCCAGCATTTTAAGCAGTAGAATCGGAGTGACTATAACTAATATGAAGCAAATTGTTAAAATAATATCGAGCTTTTTAAATTCCTTGATGTCCTCATTGTTGATTTGCTTTTTCATTTCTTCCAAATCTCCTTTCACTAAATCGTCAAGAGAGATTTCAAAAACTTCACTCAGGAGCAACAGACTTTTTATATCGGGATAATTCTTATCATTTTCCCAGTTTGAAATAGTTTGACGTGATACAAATATCCGTTCCGCTAACTGTTCCTGAGAGAACTGTTTATCCGTGCGGTATTTTTTTATCTGTTTTCCGAGTTCCATTTTTATCCCTCCTGCAATTTTATTATATATGAGACGGGGAAATTTTTCAATCAAAAGTATCTGACAAATGCCGATTTTTCGATGTAAAAAGTATTTGACATACGATAAATAAGGAAAGCATTGGATTGATTAATTTTTTTACCTAAAAATAAAGCAATAAAAAATCTCCCTGCTTTAGAAGCAAGGAGATTGGTGCGAGTAATGGGACTTGAACCCATACGTCCTTCGACACACGCCCCTCAAACGTGCCTGTCTGCCTATTCCAG
>JAIDNR010000388.1:1775-10050 GCA_029063695.1 Ruminococcus sp. | reverse complement strand
TTTTTTATTTCTTTTATTTTTGTTTCCATATTTTTTATTATATCACATTTCTTCTCTTAAGTAAACGCATATGGGAAGAAGCCCTCCCGATTCTGGATTAAATTTTATTCATCTTGTTCATCTGAGTCACTGTATAGGTATTCAAAGTCTTTGATGTTGCTGAACTTATGTCCGTCTTTTGAAGTACTCGTTTTTGTAGTGAAAGTTACATCATAATTTTTGATGTCAGAGAAATCAATTTCTTCATTTTCGTCCACGAATGGCTCAATAACCTTGAACATGGGCTTGCTCGCATAGTCTGCAACGTCTGATGAGTTCTTATATATAGTACCGTTAGTTAGCTTGATTTTTAGATATACCCTGTTTGCTTCTTCGTTGTACTCAACGGACTGGACAACACCCTCATGCGTGCCGTCCTTGATGTAGTAAGTACCAAGACGATTTGCTTTTTCACTTGCGAGTTTTTTAATCTTACTTAATTTCATAGTATTACCTCCAAATAAAATATTTTGCTTTTGAATTTCGGACTTCTTAAATATTCAATTTTCAAGTTTCTACAGAGGTTTTCCTCTACATATAGTATATCATACTATTTTCGAAGTTTCACCGTTGACTTTTGCCTGAAAAATTTGCAAAAAAAAGAGCGACCGCTGTCGCTCTTAATTTGAATTAAAGTATACAATTTTCAAGGCATAGTTCCTTCAATTTTTTCTGTTCGTAGTCTTGGCATATGATATATAGTTGTAGAATTTTAATATATCCCTTCTTTGTATCACCAAAAAGTTTGACGCTTATTCTATTCGTTACATTCTTTTCAGATATAAACTGCAAATCATCAACACTATATGTATCAATCTCCTTAGCAATAGATTTTGCTAATTTTTTCAACACGACTTCATTCTCGTGTAAAAGTTTTGTTAGGTATATGCTGTCCTCTATCTTAATTTCTGAAATGTTTTTTGTAAGATACGAACTGATTAGACTTTCAAATTGTTCTTTTGTGTTCGGAGGTTCACTTATAGTCTTAATCACGTCTGTTATGTGTGTATGTACAAAATAGCTTGCCATCTGTGCATCTTCAAAATTATTGTAAAGCATTATCACTTCGACTAATTCGCTTATCAGACTCTTTATCTTCTGAATATTTTGTACAGCATATGCTCCGCCTATATTTACCACAAATCTATAGTGAAGCCGATTCACAAGAACAATCTTTGCCAATCTGTCAGCTGATACAGGTTTGGCAATCATCGCTGAAAACGTCTTTTTATCGTCATGCTTATTATATTGATAGGTGAACTTTTCTTTTGTATGGTAAATCTGAGCAAGTTCCTGCATGACGGTAACAGCAGCAATTATATTAACATAAGTTTCATCATGCTTATCTGGTATCCACCAATCCATGACGGTTCTGAGGTGCTTTAAAGCAAATCGAATATCTACATCTTTAATCTCGACAGCCACACCCTCACGAATGAGAAAAATTATTTTTTCTATAAAAAATAATTCTTCAAAGCTTACTTTTTTGATTCGTCCCGACAGTATCTTTTGCATTTTCTTTAACATATCATATTTTACTGAACTGTCAGCATATTCGGAAAAGAATTTTTGAACATCGACAGATTCTTTCAGACCGTTAAAGTCTATTCCCAGCTTTGTGTCGCTAAATAACCTTTTTACATAATACCTGTGAAACAAATTGTAAAATGATTCAAATACACCGTTTCTGTACCCGATATTAGTTATTTCATCTGTTTCTATCTTATTTTTAAATTCAGAAAAAGAATCACAAAGATATTGTACAATATTGTCAATTTTATCGCTGTCAGACTGTGAGTGTGCGGCTGATTGATTTATCGCTTTGTTTATTTTTTCAGTATCAGTCATACTAATTAAAGTTCGTATGATAAGGGAAATATTACTTACTGCATTTAGCTGTATGCTGTAGAGCATATTAATATCCTGAAAGTTGAACTTCTTCAATTCTACGATATAACGAGTATATTCTGATTTTACCTTTTCGACAAGCTCGTCAAGTTTCTGCATATATTCAAGGATATCTGGATTTGCACTGACATAGTAGTCATATTGTTCCAACTGCTTGTTATTTAAAAATGAGTTTGTAGTCTCCCTGAACTGCACAATGACATCATCAAGTTCTTCCATTACATGATGTATCTCTACCTTATCTATTTCCTTAGACATCTCATAATATAAGTCTTTAAAGGTTGCTATGACAGTTTCAATACATTCGGAGTAGTTTTTCAGTGTTCCAGCAAAACTGTCATATTCTACTGGTTCTTCGTCTGCGTATAGGTTGCTTACAAACTTTTTAATCTCTTCTCTTATCGAAGTATAGTTTTTCTTTTGGCTACGTTTAATATCATTCTTAATGATAGCCCCTGCAACTGCTACTATGTCAACATTTTGATTTTTTTTCGATATATTGTTAAGCAACTCTCTATTCTTTGCTCTTCGTATGCTGCCTTTTCTTTGATTTTCCTGAAAGTAAGCATCGGATATCATGTTAAAAATCTCTGAACTCAATCCCATCCAATCTTCGGCAATTTCGTAGAAACATTTATCAATTTTATCAGCACGCTTATCCGACAGTTTGGAACGTATTTTCAATGCTATATTATGCAGATTTTCGTCATAGTTACGTTGTTTCAGCTGATTATGAATATTGATGTCTGCAAGAGTTGGATTAGACAGTATTTTAATAAGCGGAAAATCATTTTCTATCAGGTAAATATACTTTATGAAGCAAAGTTTTTCACTTTTGTTTTCATCATTAAAAGCATCAATGTCAAATTTCAAGTATTTTTTTAACCTGTCATACAAGCCTGTTTGCTTGGAACTTTTAAACAGATGATACAAATTATTTTTATCAGCTATATCACTGGTATATGGCAGATATAAAACGCCTTCCTCTGCTAATTCATCAATTACTTCACTTAAATGTTCCCTTCTTTTTTCTTCAAGTGCATAGTCTAACCTATCTAACCAGCTTTTATCTTCTGCCATTATCTTACACCTCATTTTTAAACAATGTCATAGTCGAATCCCCGAAGTTTTCCGTATATATACATATGTATATCTGCCTTATGGTATGTCTTTTATCTTCATTGGTGTTCGCTCCTATCACCATTTCATTCTTAGTACTCTTCATCTGAATTTCTGAACATCTGAACGGGACTAATACCTTTACACTCTATTGTCTCAATCTTAATTTACCCACTCATATATTCTACCACATATTTCAAGTCATTGCTCACTTTTATGTGAATCTTGAATCACAGGCATATTCTCTTTAATTATGTCCAAAGCAACACATAAATAATTTATCATCACCCTATTCTACATCTCAGAACCTGTCCACATAGAACTAAAATCTACGTAAAAGTGTATGAAGATGAGAAATAATAATCATGGTTTCAGCATAGACAGTGCGAATTTCGTAGTCTTTTGATAAACGTCTGGAATTGCATAACCATGAAAAAGTACGTTCAATTCTCCAGCGTTTAGGCATTACTTGAAAAGTGGATGTCAGACGTTCTGAAATATCCACTTTCAGATTATGAAATTCTTCAAATGTATTTCTAAAATGTTTTTTGTAAGCACTGTCAGCACATACACCTTCTATAGATGGATAATAAAACAGTGCTTTTTCAAAAGTGAATACGCCGCCTTTTGTATCATGAATATTTGCTGCATGAACGTAAACAGAAAGAATATTCCCCATAATATCTGTTACTATGTGTCGCTTTCGCCCTTTCGTTTTTTTCCCCCGTCATAGCCTCTTTTCTCACCTGATGAGGTGGTCTTTACAGATTGTGAATCAATAAGGGCATATGTTGGATTTTCTTTTCTTCCATTTGCTTTTCTCGTCTTGGAAACCAACATTTTTAATATTTTGTCCCAGACTCCTTTTTTCTGTGCACGATAGTAAAACATGGATACTGCTTTCCAGTTCGGAAAATCCTTCGGCAAATTTCTCCATTGGCATCCGGTCTTTACCAGATACAGTACTGCATTCACCATCTCTCTTTTTTCATATTTACTTTTTATTGCCTGCCGGAAAGTAGTCCTTTATGATTTCCCATTGTGCATCTGTTAAATCACTTGTGTATCTCATTCTACTATTATATCACTTTTTTTCTATGTGGACAAGTTCTTATTCGTATTATTTTAAAAAGATACTGAACAAGCTCTTAAATCTTTACTTTTACTCATATTTTTATTATATCACTTTTTCGTTCTTTTGTAAAGTGGATTGACTATAAATGGAAATCAAAACATCAGCTTACTGATTCTGTCTGTCATTGGAACTCTCATTTTTTACAACTGTAATATTCGCTGTTAGCCACTCCCTTTCTAAAAAATATATTGACATAATATATAATTTTATGGTATACTTAAAAAGGTCAGGAAAATTTTACCGTTTCCGGAGGGAAACTCTAAAAAAAACTACTTTTATTATATGAGGTGTAATTATGAAACCGCAAAGAATCCTGTCTTTTCTTACGGCACTGATTGTATCTTCATCATTTGTACCTGTCAATAACAGCGTATATGCCGAAGATACCACAACAGAAACAACCGTTGAAACAGACGAAAATTCCGACTCCGAGCTTTCGGAAAATGACGACGTAAAGGACGGCGTTTATAATGGAATGACTTATCTTCATAATGGAAAGAAAGTCGTTATAAACGGATACACGGACGAAATAGGGGCAGATGTAACGATACCTGCCAGAATTGATGGAATGCCTGTAACAAACATATCGGAAGGAGCTTTTGAATACTGTAATTTTGAAAGCGTGACAATCGAAGAGGGAATAACAAAAATCCCTAAAAACTGCTTTTCATCATGTAATTCCTTGAAAAGCATAACAATTCCTGATAGTGTGACATCAATAGAAGAATCCGCTTTTTCTTATTGTACTTCACTGACAGAAGTAACAATCCCTGACAGCGTGACATCAATAGGAGTTAATGCTTTTTGGGGTTGTTATTCATTAACAGATGTTGCGATTTCTGCCGGTATTACAGAAATAAAGAGTGGCACATTTGGAGACTGCGATGCATTGACAAGTTTTATAATTCCTGAGAATGTGACCGAAATCAGAAGTTCAGTATTTAATGATTGTAACCTTCTGAATGAAATTATAATAATGAACAGCGAAGCAACAATTGAAGGAGATGCATTCGATTATTGTGGTTCGAGGCTTGTTATTTACGGATTCAGTGACAGCACAGCTGAAACGTATGCAAACGAACACGGCATACATTTTCTTGAAATCGGCATGAAGATGAAAACTACCGACAATGGTATCATGTACTTTGAGAATACTGACGGCGGAATAACTGTTTTCAGCTATATCGGCGAGGAAACTGTCGTTGATATTCCACGTGAAATAGACGGGAAAAGTGTTACGAAAATAGATGCAAAAGCTTTTTATTGTTGTGGTTCGCTGACAAAGATAACAATCCCCGACAGCGTAACAACAATAGGAGATTGGGCTTTTTATAATTGCTATTTGCTGACAGAGATAACACTCCCCGAAAGCATGACGACGATAGGAAATTATGCTTTTCAAAGTTGTACTGAATTGACAGATATAATTCTCCCCGACAGCGTGACAACGATAGGAGAGTATGCTTTTTGTGATTGCAATTCGCTGACAGAGATAACAATCCCCGACGGCGTGACAACGATAGGATATTATGCTTTTGGTGATTGCAGTTTGCTGGCAGAGATAACACTTCCTGAAAGCGTAACAACGATAGGAGATTATGCTTTTTGTAATTGTAATTTACTGACAGAGATAACAATCCCCGAAAGCGTGACAACGATAGGATATTATGCTTTTGGTAATTGTAATTCACTGACAGATATAACAATCCCCGACAGCGTGACAACGATAGGATCTTTTGGTAATTGTAATTCACTGACAGAGATAACAATCCCCGACAGCGTGACAACGATAGAAGATTATGCTTTTCAAAATTGTACTGCATTGACAAAGATAACAATCCCTGAAAGCGTGACATCAATAGGATATGATGCTTTTGTTGATTGCAATAGAACGCTGACGATATATGGTGTAAAAGGAAGCACCGCAGAAAGCTATGCAGAAGAAAATTCTATTATTTTTGCGGAAATCGGCGGTAAACCGGAAGTCAGAATCACAGATGATGGTATTATTTATACGATTGATAATAATGACGAAATCTTGATTTGGGGATATGAAGGTGAAAGTTCTGTTGTAAATATTCCTCAGAAAATTGAGAATAAAAGCGTTAGAAAGATTATTAAAAATGCATTTAAAGGTTCTGTAATTACAGAGATAACACTCCCCGACAGCCTGACAACGATAGGAAATTCTGCTTTTTATGATTGCGATTCACTGACAGAGATAACAATCCCCGAAAGCGTGACAACGATAGAAGATTATGCTTTTTGTGGTTGCAATTTACTGAAAGATATAACACTTCCCGACAGCGTGACAACGATAGGAGATTGGACTTTTAGTAGTTGCTATTCGTTGACAGATATAACAATCCCCGACGGCGTGACAATGATAGGAAATTATGCTTTTAGTGATTGTACTGTATTGACAAATATAACAATCCCTGACAGCGTGAAAACAATAGGAGATTATGCTTTTTGGGATTGTACTTTACTGCCAAAGATAACAATCCCCGACAGTGTGACAACAATAAGAGAGTATACTTTTTATAATTGTAATTCGCTGGCAGAGATAACTCTCCCTGACAGCTTGACATTAATAGAATCAGGTGCTTTTGAAAATTGTACTGCATTGACAAAGATAACAATCCCTAACAGCTTAACAACAATAGGAGAGTTTGCTTTTTATGGTTGCAGTTCGTTGATAGATATAACAATTCCCGACAGCGTGACAACGATAGGATATTATGCTTTTTATAATTGCAGTTCGCTGACAGAGATAATAATCCCCAACAACGTGACAACGATAGAATATGGAGCTTTTCATGATTGCGGTTCGCTGAAAGAGATAACAATCCCCGACAGCATAACATATTTAGACAATTATTTATTTATGAATTGCAAGTCTCTGAAAAATATGAAACTGCCAGAAAGCATTAACTATATTGAATCTCAGGCTTTTTATAACTGCGAAAGACTGACATCTGTGTACATACCCGAAAATGTAGATTATATCAGCGATACAGCTTTTGAAAACTGCTACTTCCTTACGATATCCGCCTCAAAAGGAAGCTATGCTATTGACTATGCAAAGGAGCATAATATAAAGTATGTTGAAATTGACGAAAACAAGGAAACAGGCGAGTTTTCAGCAGATATAGACGGAAATGTTGTTGATAATATCGGCGAGGGACAGGAACTGCCAATAATTTCAAGTTCTGCTTCCATTGTATTTGACCCGAATGCTGTAATACAGATTCAGTGTAATCACGGCAACAAAAATGTTGTTTTCAGCTATAATATTGTTGATAAAAACGAAGTTGATGAAGAAATGAAAGAAGCACTTGAGGGTTATGACATGGTTATGAATTTCGATCTTGTTGACTCTGACGGAAAAACAGTGCCTTTCAGCTCGGAGGAAAACGGTGGTATTGTAACTATCACAGTTCCATATAAAGCACCGGTTAAGGCGAATAAAATAACTGTTTATTATATAGCTCCCGACGGAACAAAAATTGACATGAATGGCGTTTATAGCCCTGGTGACAAGACAATATCGTTCAGCACCACTCATTTTTCTTATTATGTAGTCGAGGCACTGGACGAAAATAATGAAATTGTTACAAATACTGTAACTACGACTACAGAGACAACCACATCGACTACTACAACGACAGAAAGCACTTTAACAACAACGACAACAGAACCTACCACGTCGACTACTACAACGGAAAGCACTTCAACAACGACTACAGAGACAACCACGTCGACTACTACAACGACAGAAAGCACTTCAACAACGACGACTACAGAATCTACCACTTCGACTACTACAACGACAGAAAGCACTTCAAAAACAACGACTATAGAACCTACGACTTCGACTACTACAACAACAGAAAGCACTTCAACAACGACTACAGAGACAACCACGTCGACTACTACAACGACAGAATGCACTTCAACAACAACTACAGAACCTACCACTTCTACTACTACAACAACAGAAAGTACTTCAATAACAACGACTACAGAACCTACCACTTCGACTACTACAACGACAGAAAGCACTTCAACAAC
>JAIDNR010000388.1:0-1675 GCA_029063695.1 Ruminococcus sp. | reverse complement strand
ACTACAGAACCTACCACTTCGACTACTACAACGACAGAAAGCACTTCAACAACTACTACAAAACCTACTACTTCGACTACTACAACGACAGAAAGCATTTCAACAACGACAACAGAAGTAATTAATTATTTTGCAACTGTTGATGAACTTTGTGAAATGGCTTCAAAGGACTATAAAAAGAAAAATAAGGTTTTACCGTCTAAGTATGAATATATTGAAAATTCTAATGGTACGCTTTCAATAACTCTTAAAGACAAGTCAGGAAATATTCTTGATGTCTATGTTATTAATCCTGTAACTGCTATCGGAAAAAACAGCCGTAATGAAGAAGTAAATCTTCCACAGACTGGTAATAATTCTGTCGGAAATCTTTTATATGGAGTTTCGGCAATGGGTATGATTTTTGCAGGTGTATATTTAATGATGAAATCAGGCTTAATGCACAGAAAAAAACATGATAATTATAAATGAGCATTTCAACAACGGGTTTGTCAAAATACACAAAAGTGATTCAGCAGGCTAAAGCAAGAAAAAAAGACATACTTTTAGGAAACAGCAATATCATAAAGATAAGAATACTTTTCTTTTTCAATTTTATGTACTATAACGCCATATCCTGATAAACAGTGAAATTTGTCTGATGCAGAACAGGTGAGAAAATAAGACGATTCGAAGAATCCAGACTCTTTGAACTGCTCTGGCAGAACGAATCTGAGAAATCGTACCAATAGCTTGTAATAAGTGAAAAAATGTGATATAATAGAAAATACTATGATAATTGAAAATAAAAGAAAAGCATATGATACAGATTTAACAGATGAACAGTGGAAACTTATAGAACCGTTAATGTGGAAGTCGGGCAATAAAAGTAAATGGGAAAAGAGGGAGTTAATAAATGCAGTACTGTATCTTGTGGACAGTGGGTGCAAATGGAGACAGCTGCCACATGATTTTCCGCCGTATACAACAGTACTGAATTTTTACAGGAAAGCAGTCAGGGAAGGATTATGGGATAAAATTCTGAAAATGCTTGTTCAGAAAACAAGAGAAACAAATGGAAAAAGTGATAATCCGACATATGCCCTGATAGATTCACAGAGTGTAAAAACAGTACATAACAGCGAAAAACGTGGATTTGACGGGGAAAAAAAACGAAAGGACGAAAGCGGCACATAGTAACGGATACTATGGAAAATCTCCTCGCTGTTCATATTCACGCCGCAAATATACATGATACAAAGGGCGGAGTATTCACCTTTGAAAAAGCACTTTTTTACTACCCGTCACTTGTCGGAGTCTGTGCTGACAACGCTTACAGAAAACACTTCAAAAATACGTTTGAAACATTTTATAACATAAAGGTGGATATTTCAAAAAGACTTGATTCCACCTTTAAAGTTATGCCTAAACGCTGGAAAGTCGAACGCACTTTTTCATGGTTATGTCATTCCAGACGTTTATCAAAAGACTATGAAATCAAAACTATTTATGCTGAAACTATGGTTATGATTTCACATCTGAACACTCTGTTAAAACGTTTTTAGCCTATTGGTACAAGTTCTTAGTTTTTCATCAATTTTCTTTCTTGCTTTCTGTTCTGGTGTCATAAATCTAATCCCCCATTTTTTATTGAATCTTTACGCTGTTTTTCGTTCATATTTTCACGTCCCCAAAA
>JAIDNR010000387.1 GCA_029063695.1 Ruminococcus sp. | reverse complement strand
GGTATAATAAAGAAATTTATTGTAAAGACTTTGGTATACTTAGGAGTATCATTTATATATATTCTCCTGTTTGTGAAAAGAGAGATAATATTATATTTTGTTATAATTCTTGCTGTGATGCTGATTTTCTTTACAGTAAAAACCATATATGAATACCGACGTATTTCCAATCCCGAAAAGCTGACTAAGATAATTGGCTTTGTTTTCCGTAAAAAAGGGTATCAGCTTTCAATCGTTTACTATGATGTGCAAAAGTTGGAATACAGAATTTTCAGTCACAATACGTTTTTTTCAAATGCCGATTTTGCTGTTCCGGGAAAACTTGTGAATCTTATAGGAGTACGTAAAAAATCAAAGGTACGTATAATCAGGCTATTATCATTCTGATTTATCAATAAGACGGCATTAACTGTACTGTCGTCAGTTTATCAAACAGCTATATTTGAAAGGAAAGTGACAGCTATGTCAAGAGAACTTTATATACCTGAGGGCTATAAATCGGCTCTCACACTCAGAGAAACTCAGCACGCTATCAAGTATATCAAGGATATTTTCCAGCAGTCCCTGTCATTCGCACTTACCCTTGACCGTGTATCTGCTCCGCTTATCGTCCGTAAGGGCAGCGGTATCAATGATGACCTGAACGGTATTGAACGCAAGGTAGATTTTACCATCAAGGAAATTGACGGTGAGGGCGAAGTTGTTCAGTCGCTTGCAAAATGGAAGCGTATGGCACTCTATCGTTACGGCTATAAGGCAGGCGAGGGCATCTATACTGATATGAATGCTATCCGCCGTGATGATGATACAGACAATACACATTCGATTTTTGTTGATCAGTGGGACTGGGAGAAGGTTATCACCCGTGAGCAGAGAAATATTGATTTTCTGAAAGATACCGTAAAATCAGTAGTCAAGGCTATCGCCTATACCAAAAGAAAAGTTGGCTTGCGTTATCCCGATATTGCAGGCACTATCTGCGAAGAACCGTATTTCATTACAACTCAGGAACTTGCTGACAGATATCCTGACAAGACAAGTCACGAACGTGAAAGACTTATCACAATGGAGTATAAGACAGTATTTATCATGAAAATCGGCGGTAAACTTGCAAACGGAGAAAAACATGACGGCAGAGCTCCCGATTATGATGACTGGGAACTTAACGGCGATATTCTTATATGGGACAGTATTCTTGATGATTCACTCGAAGTATCTTCTATGGGAATCCGTGTTGATGCCGATTCACTTAAATCACAGCTTGCTGAATGCAATGCAGAGGACAGAATGAAGTATGACTATCATAAAATGATTGCAGACGGCACACTTCCGCTTACAATCGGCGGCGGTATCGGTCAGTCAAGACTCTGTATGCTTCTGCTTGACAAGGCACATATAGGTGAAGTACAGTCATCAATCTGGAGCGAAGATATGATTCGCAAATGCAGTGAAAACGGAATAATATTATTATAAAAAACAGTGCTGCTGCATAATTTATGCAACAGCACTTCTATTTTTCACTGTTCGGCAGAGTAATCTTTGAAACAGATATTCAAATCGCATGAGCCTTCAATACCGGGTACAGTTCCCGAATTTGAATACTGCCACATATCATATTTATAGTAGAATGACGGACGGCTGCCATACTCAGCAAGCCAGAAGTCGTAATCCTTGACACGGGGCAAATCAAGCTTATGTGTAGCTGTAGTTGTATTCTGATAAATCATGGGCTTATATCCTGCCGACTTCACACGTTCACAGAAAGCAACACAACAGTCGGCAAGAGTTTCAACTCCCACATCGTCCGTACGTGCATGGTCATCGAAAATAAGTTCCCAGTCAAAAACAACAGGATATGTAATATCATATCCGTAAATTGCATCAAGCAGAGCGTCGGCTTCTTCAACAGCTTCATCTGTATTTACAGCCTGTGAAAAGAAATACACTCCCACATCAAGACCCGCATTCAATGCACCCTCTATGTTTGCAGAATAATTGCTGTCTATAGTAATAAGTCCGCCGCCGTATGTTCTGTAGCCTATGCGAATCATTGCGAAATCTATACCCGCATTCTTAACCTGTTCCCAGTCGATAATGCCCTGATGTTCGGAAATATCCACTCCAGTTGCGGTGTTCTGTATCTCTGTACCGCTGTAGGAGACAAAACCGTTTGCATTCTTTATAAAACTGTCGGGATTGAGATTGCTTGCAGGGACATCGCTGTAGACGGGAATGAAAGTTTCACCGAGAGTACTGTCATGCAGAATAATTTTTCTGCCGTCATACTGATAAAAAGTCTCTTCTTTTTCAATTATGGGACGTGTACGCTCCTGCGGTTTGCCCGCCATAATTGCAAGTCCTGAATTTCTGATAAAACAGAACCATATTATAAACAGGAACATTACAAGAATTATAATTGCCTGAACAATGGCAAATGCTTTCAGAACGTTTATTTTGTTTAGTTTCAATATTATGCCCTCCATGATATTTTTTATTATAATAACATATTTTCAGACCTTTGTAAACACTTTTCACGATAATTTGCAGAAATTTTACACCTTGCAAATTATTTCTCAGCATGATATAATATATAATCAAAAGTTACAAAATAAGTAATAAAAGCATTGACAAAAGTTATTAAATATGGTAATATACTAATAAGGAAGTGAGAATGTGATATATCATTTTGTTAAAATTATTGCCTATATTGCGTTTAAAATTGCATTCAATATACGTTTTGAGGGAAGAAATAATATTCCCAAAGGCGAGCCTGTGATTTATGCGTCGAATCACAGGACAAATGCTGACCCTCCCCTTGTTGCTTGCAGAGGAAAAGGAAAGTTTGCATTCATGGCAAAAGAAGAATTGTTTAGAAATAAATTATTTGCATGGCTTATCCGCAGTCTCGGTGCATTTCCCGTTGCAAGAGGAAAAGGCGATAAAGGTGTTCTTGATACTGCCATAGAAAGACTTGAAAGCGGAAGAAGCCTTATAATTTTCCCTGAGGGTACACGCTCAAAGGACGGAAAAGTACACAGAGGTCATTCGGGTGCGGCTGTGATTGCTGCAAAGTCTCAGAAGAAAATTATTCCTGTCGGAATTGTTTTCGGTGAAAAACTGAAATTCCGCACAAAAATCACCGTTAAATACGGCGAGCCGATTAATCCCGATGAATATATTGACCAGCCGTCAGACCCGAATCCACGACAGCTTGTAAAACTTAAAAACCGCTATATGGCTGATATAAAACAGCTTGTTGAATGTGAAGCGGATAGCTGAAAAATCAGAACGGAGAATGAAGATGAATAAAGTTACTGTAGCAGAATCGGCAGGTTTTTGTTTTGGGGTTGACAGAGCAGTAAAAATAGTGTATAATGAATTGAACGGAAATACAAAGGTTGCTACTCTCGGTCCGATAATTCATAATCAGGACGTTGTGAATGATATGAAATCCAAAGGTGCAAGAGTTGTTGAATCGGTTGACGAACTTCTTCCCGATGAAACAGTTGTAATCCGTTCGCATGGTGTGGGTAAGGAAGTGTACAGGAAAATTACCGAAAAAGGAAACCGTATGCTTGATGCAACCTGCCCTTTTGTTTCAAAGATTCATAAAATTGCTGCCGAAAAAACGAAAGACGGCTATATTATTCTTATTGCAGGAGATGTTGACCACCCTGAAGTACAAGGAATCATTGGGCATTGTGAACAAAATTACGTTGTTTTCAAGAATAGTTTTGAGCTAAAACACGTTTTTGAAAAAAATCCTGATTTTTTTCAAAAAAAGCTTGCATTTGTTGCCCAAACAACGTATAATATAATAGAATGGGAAGAATGTTTAAAGGTGATTCCAAAAAATGCCCTTGATATTGTCATATTTGATACAATATGCAACGCAACCGATACAAGACAATCAGATGCGGCTGAGCTTGCTAAAAGTTCTGATGTTATGCTTGTCGTCGGCGGAAAGCACAGCTCCAATACCGTGAAGCTTTATGAGGTGTGCAGTCGTTACTGCCAGACGTATCATATAGAAAATTCGGACGAGCTTTCATCTTTGAAACTGCCCTGTGCCGGAAGAATCGGCATAACTGCCGGAGCTTCAACACCGGCATATATAATCAAGGAGGTACAAACCACTATGACAGAAAATGTTAATCTTAATGCAAATCAGGATGAGGATATCGATTTCGCTGAGGCTATCGACCAGTCATTCAAAAAAATACATAATGGAGAGAAAGTCAAGGGTATTGTAATGAGTGTTGACAATGCAGAAATTACTGTAGACCTTGGAATCAAGCAGACAGGCTATGTTAAGCTTGAGGATTTGACTGATGACGGTTCACAGAAGCCCTCTGATATCGTTTCTGTCGGCGATGAAATCGAACTTATCGTTATCAAGGTTAATGACGGCGACGGTACTGTTGCCCTTTCTAAGAAAAGAGTTGATGAAATGGCTGGTTATGATAAAATCATTCAGGCTAAGGAAGAAGGTACAATTCTTGAAGGCAAAGTAAGCCGTGCCGTAAACAAGGGTGTTATCGTTAACTATCTTGGCGTAAGAGTATTTATTCCCGCTTCACTGACAGGTCTCCCGAGAGAAGCAGACCTTGAACAGCTTAACGGAAAGAAAGTTGAATTCAAGGTTATTGAAGTTGACGAAGGCGGTAAGAAGAGAGCTGTAGGTTCTGTAAGAGCTGGTGAGGCTGCAAAGAGAGATGAAGCTAAAAATGCATTCTGGGATGCTGCTGAAATCGGCAAGACATATACAGGCAAGGTTAAGTCACTCACAAGTTTCGGTGCATTCGTTGACCTCGGCGGAATTGACGGAATGGTTCATATCTCAGAACTTTCATGGAAGCGTATCAAGCACCCGAGTGAAGTTGTAAGTGTCGGCGATACTCTCGAAGTTTACATCAAAGACCTTAACAGAGATGAGAACAGAATTTCTCTTGGTTTCAAGAAAGCTGAGGACAATCCCTGGGAAGTGTTTACTTCAAAATACAGCGTAGGCGATGTTGTTGAAGCAACTGTTGTTTCTATCACAAAGTTCGGTGCATTCGCTCAGATTATCGACGGCATTGACGGTCTTATCCACATCTCTCAGATTGCTGATAAGAAAGTTGACGATGTAAGTGATATTCTCACTGTAGGCGATGTTGTTAACGTTAAAATTATTGACATTGACGCAGACAAAAAGAGAATCAGCATTTCTATGCGTGCTCTCATTGAGGACGGCACTGACGCTGAATAATTGTTTTGATTATGTATTCAAAAGGCTGTACCGTTCAGGTATAGCCTTTTTATTTAAGGAGCTGACATGATTATGAATGATGAAAATTATAACAGACCGCCATCAGATGTGCATATTATGATGATTGGCATTGCAATGGCAGTCATAACTGGAATAATTTCCATTGCTTTTATGTTCACAGAACCGAGAAAAGAAAATAACAAGCCTGAAAGTTCAGTTACAGAAGTTACTGAGAACAGCACAAAAAGCACGTATGTTCCATACACTTCTCCGCCTACAGAACCTCCTACAACCCTGCCTGCCGGCTTCTATCCTGATAATCATGATGTTTATAGTGTTGGTGCTGATTACGCCCCCGAAGAATACTATATACCGGAGGGCATTTATATGCTGATTGCTAACAATGACGAAAAAGAGGGATATGTTCATCTGCTTGGCACAGACCACGATGTGAATTGGCAGGAGCTGAATGAATTTTTCTTTGAGTATTCATGTATCGTAAAACTTGAAAAAGGTTGGGATTATATTCCTACATATTGCGATGCCTATTTGCTTGATACTTTTGACAGTTACGGCATAGAAAACAATCCGTTTAAACACGGCGGAATGTTCCGTGTGGGAATTGACGTTCCGGCAGGTACTTACAGAGTAGTAGTCACAGATGAACAGAATTACAGGCACTGGGCAGTGATTTATAATGATATTGATGAAGCAGTTGATAATGATACTGATAAGGAAAATCTTTTAAATAATGAAACAACCGAAAGTATTGAAATTAAACTGAAAGAGGGAAATATTCTTATGCTTTCGGGCAGTATACTTGAAGAAATTTCCTGATTATTAAATCATGAGGTGATATTTATGGGAAGTTATACAGACCCGAATACTTATGCCGAAAATGCCGGAAATGTGAGTCTTTCGGAAACAAAATTCGCACAGGTGCGTGATGATATACTTAAAGTATCGTTTTTAGGAAAATCGCAGTACAACAGCAATTTCGAGCGAATAAACGACTTTATGCTGAACGGCGATACTCAGCCTGCGGTTGTTTATTCTGTAAATCCGCTGATTATTTCAGCTTATTCCGATGAAATGGACGGCGTTGTTTTTCTGGAGTTTCCTGACCAGCTGACAGAAATGTATAATCTGCAAAAGGGTACGAGACTTGTTACGTCGAATGTGTATAAATACGGCAATAAAGCTGTAAAGGATATTAAAGTCGGTGCTGGCTATCTGAAAAGATATTCCGATTTTACGCCGATTGTGCAGTTGTTTCTGACGGACAGAGAAAATTATGTCCGGAGACGTACAATGCTTTTCGGCGAGGAAGTATGGGACATGGTGAACCGTCTTACTGAGGAGTATTCCCGAAGTGGTAAAAAGGCACGCAAAGGATTTTACTATCTCACAACTGTCAATGCAACAGTGGTATTCGGCATACTTTGCATTATAGCAGGTATCGGCATTGCAATGCTTTATAACTGAAATAATAAAAAATTAATTTATTCTGCTTGACAAATTTCCATAAATAGTGTATATTTAAATTATAAAGGTATGTGTATACCGAGCGAGAGGGGTAATATAACATGAAATTCAAAAAAATCACGGCGGCATTGTCAGCTATTGCAATGTCAGCAGGTATGCTCAGTGCAGTCCCTGCCGCAAATGCAGCCGACAGCGACTACAATTATGCAGAAGCACTTCAGAAATCCATGTTTTTCTATGAGGTTCAGCAGTCAGGCGTTCTTCCTGAATGGAATGAAGTATCATGGAAAGCTGATTCAATGGTTGATGAAAACGGAGTTGAAACTGACATTGTTCCAGGCGGCTGGTTCGATGCAGGAGACCATTACAAATTCACACTTACAAATGCTTATTCCGCATCAGTAATGTCATGGGGATATATCCAGTATAAAGATGCAATTGAAAAAGCAGGTCTCGGCGAACTTTACAGAAATAATATTCAGTGGGCTATTGATTTTGTAATGGGCTGTGATATGGGCGATTGTGTAATAGGTACTATCGGCGATAAAAGTGACCATAATATCTGGTGCAGTGCAGAAGTATACCTGAGAAAGCATAATCTGAATGAAGGCAACTGGGAACGTCCTTATGATACAATTGAAAATGCTTCTGTAGAAGCACTTTCCGCTGCTTGTCTCGCTGAGGGATATATCATATTTAAGGATTCCGACCCTAAAAAAGCTGCGGAATATCTCAAACATGCAAAAAGTCTTTTTGAACTTGCAGACAAGACTAGGGACTGCAAGGATATCGGCGGTATGACAAGTATGTATGATACTCAGTCATGGGTTGATGATTGTATGTATGCGGCAAACTGGCTCTATATGGCAACAGGTGATGAATCATATCTCAAGAAGATTGAAACCGACTATATTCCTAATTTTCCAAAAGAAGAACAGTCAAGCGAAAACAAGTATACATGGGGATTGTGCTGGGACGATACAAGTCAGGCGGCGGCTCTTCTCTATGCCATAAACACAGGCAAGCAGGAATGGATTAATCATGTTTCACATCATCTTGATTACTGGATTGACGGATACGGCGGCAAGAAGATTAATTATACACCCGACGGTCTTGCATGGCTTTTCCAGTGGGGTTCACTTCGCCATGCAACAACTACTTCATGGCTTGCACTCGTTGCATCTGATACTGTTTTTGCCGATAATTCAACGCTTGTAAAAAAATATAAAGACTGGGCAAAGGGTCAGATGGATTATGCTTTCGGCGATAATGACCTTAATATGTCATATGTACTCGGTATGGGCGAAAAAAATCCAACTGCTATTCACCACAGAACAGCTTCGGGTATTCATGACGACCACTGGAATGACTTGGGACAGGAATCAAGCAGTGAGGGCTGGCAGACTGAATATGCACACACTTTATACGGTGCATTGGTCGGAGGTCCAAATATGGAAGGCAAATATATAAATGAAGTTGGACAGTATCAGTATTCAGAGGTTGCCATTGACTACAATGCAGGATATACAGCAGCTCTTTGTGCATTGGTTGATGAATACGGCGGAAAGCCTCTTGCTGATTTCCCTCCGACTGAAACTCCTACATGGGCAGAATGGGAAGTTGCTGCTGTTCTCAATGGCTCAGGCAACAGCTATACCGAAATCAAGGCTTGGGCAATGAATCACACAGCATGGCCTACAAGAGTTGAAAAAAATATCTCATATCGCTATTATTTTGATGTATCAGAGGTTCTTGCTGCCGGACTTTCAGTTAATGATATTACAATCAAAAGCGGTTCACAGCAGTATCAGGAAGGACAGCAGGGTTATGCGGAAGTTTCCGGTCCTTATCTCTATGATGGGGATTCAACAGGCAACACATACTATGCTGAAATCAAGTTCCTTGACGGCAGAGCTATTCAGCCTACGGGACAGAGCGAACACCGTGACGAAGTTCAGTTCAGAATTTCAATTCCTGATGCAATTGACGGTAAATCTACAGCAGGTGCATGGGATCCGAAAAATGACTGGTCTTATAAGGGCGTTGAAGATGCAACAGATCTTAAAAAGCCTGATTCGCTTAATGACCATATCACAATGTATGTGAATGATGTTCTTGTCTGGGGAACAGAACCCGATGGCACAACTCCTGATTTGTCGCAGCCTTCAACAAAACCAGTAAAACCAACAACAGAGCCGACAACAGGCAGCGGAACAGATAAAAAACTTATCGGTGATGCGAATGAGGACGGTTCTGTTGATATTGCAGATGCAACTGCAATAATTCAGCATATGGGTAATCCCGATGAATATGCACTTTCCGAACAGGGAAAAATAAATGCCGATATTGTCAATACAGGCGACGGCGTGACAGGTGCAGATGCTGTGGCACTTCAGCTTATTGAAGCGAAAAAAATCAGACAGTCTGAACTGCCGATTACTATGGAGCAGTATAATTCACTTCTCAGTGAGTAATTGAGTGCCTACTTCTTATTATTGAGCAACTTATTCATAATTTGTCAACAAGCGAAGCTTCTGCTTCGTTTGCTGACTTCAAAAAAATGTAAAAATGCACAAAAAAAGTATGCGGATATTATAGAAATAAACGAATTTTTGGAAAGCTATTTACTTTTTTTTGCGAATATAATATAATATGATTAACGGGTAATACAGGTGCAGTCCGCAAGGAAAATGCCCGTGATTAATAAGCATATATAACCGCAATGTATGCACTGGCATTGCGTTATAAAAATTTATATTTTATATCTTTTGGGAGGGTATACAAATGCACAAGAAATTTTCTAAGGCAATTGCCGGAAGTCTCATGTCTGCCGCTATGCTCGCTACTTCTGTTACAAGCGTTCTTGCTCCTATGAGCGCATCAGCAGGACAGATGCTCGGTCAGACTGACTTTGAAGACGGAACAGGTCTTCCTTGGCACACTTGCGAAACAAACCCCGCTAAGCAGAAATTTGAAATCAAAGACGGCAAATACGTTGTTGAGATTGTCAATGTTCCTGACCCGAGCGAAGGTGCAGGAAGATGGGATCTTCAGTTCCGTCACAGAGGCTTGCAGTTTGTATCAGGTCACACTTATAAGATTCATGCTGAAGTAACAGTTGACCAGACAGGTTACATTTATTCAAAGATTGCACCTATTTCAGGTTCTCCTGAGCTCTGGAATGACTCTGGTAACGGTCAGTGGCAGCCTGTTCTTGTTCAGGCTGGACAGACACTTACAATTGATACACAGTTCACTGC
>JAIDNR010000386.1 GCA_029063695.1 Ruminococcus sp. | reverse complement strand
CTAACATTTTTATCACCGCCTACTTATATTATATCACTTCTGTCAACTGCTGCCTTATTTTTGTGGATTGCTATAATTGTGCCATTTTTCGTATTCGGTAAAATCGACAGGCTCAACGTCGTCAATATCGTAGACAGAAGGACTAATATAGTAAACAAAGCCAGTTCCGCTTGTATCAACATCATACGGATATTCCCACGTAGGCTCTTGTCCTGCTTCCTCCTGTTGTTTTCGGATTATATCAACTACCTCCTTATCAAGAGCCTCAATATATCCGACCTCACGATATTTCTCGGTTTCCGCATCATATTGATACATCACATACGGCCAGAAACGTCCGAACTGCCCCTGATTATGAGAAAGTCCGACCTCAACGTTTCCGTTCGGATAAAATGTAAAGTTCCAGAAACTGTGAAATTGGAGAACTATATTTCCCTCGCTGTTATGGTCGTATATCGAACCGAACTGACCTGCACCATAGTATGACTTAAAAAGAACAATAAGCTCATCACTGCCGTCATTGTCAATGTCATGTATCAGAAATTCGTTTTCGGTGATGTCATAGTTATTATCATCGAATGGATGATTATATTTCGGAAATTTCCTGTTATAATAAATATTCTCCAGTACCTCACGATAAGTCTGCTTTTCATAAATGTTTGACGGCGATTCTGTTGCAGCCTCAGTTAAAGGCGTTGTGACTGTTTCGATGGTCGTTTCTGTCGTCTCAGACATATTTTCCATAATCGCAATTTCTTCTGTGAATGTCTCATTACCATGTGAATCAACAGAATAGATGAGCATTTTTTCACCTGTTTCTGATATGTCGTGTTCACACAAAACAATATTACCATTTTCCCACTTGTATACAAAATATTCAAGCCAGTAACTACTTGAATTATTCCGAAGCTTCAAAGTTTTCGATTCTGTGTCAGCGATCATTTCACAGCCTATTTCATTAAGCATATCCCACTTTTCATAAAGCTCAGTTTCCGGATTGAATCTGAAATATGTTCCGGGAGCAAACATTGCTCCGCGTTCCATAGAAATAAACAAATCATCAAAACCATCAAAATCAAAATCTTCGGTAATTATTTTTTCCGTATCGGCAATATAATTACATTCAAGTATCTGAATAATGCCGTCATTGCCAATTATCTGAACTTCTTTTCCCAAAGCTTTGAAATTCACTTCTTTTGCTTGATTACTCGCTGTTTCTACAATAGAATTTCCTTCATAAAAGTTATTATCAGCGCAGCCTGTAAGCATGGTCATCACACAAATTATCAATAATATTTTTTTCATATATCGTCTCCCAGAAAGCTTATTTTTAATTCCACGGTCTGGTTTCATAGTATTTTTTTATCAGACTTCCGTCGATATCAAGCTCTGTAACGCAGGAGTAAAACGGTCCCGACGAAATATCAATGAAAATTTGTCCGTTCTCACACTGAATCGTATCTATGTCGTAATAAGATTCCGGGGTAAGAAGTTCTTTGGCATTAAAAATTTCTGTGTTTTCGTCATTGCTGATCCTATACAGCTTTCCGTCCGAATCATTATCAGAAGAGTTATAGGCGTAAATTATATACTCTCCGCAGAAATCAAAGCAGTCGGCGTTTTCACAAACAACCTCAACGGTGTAATCGTCAATATTTGTGCGAAGCAGACGATATTCACTGTCAATACAATACATATAGCTGCCATTGAATTTGAAATCACAGTAATATAAGGAATCGAACATGAGATCGACATATTCTTCGGTTTCAATATTATAAACAGCGGTTTTCGATGTAAAGCTACTGTTCTCCTTAACAGTATATTTATACCATATTTTACCGTCATGGACAGCAAATTTTTCGATAGACTCAAGCCTGACGATTTCTTCAATGTTTTCACCGTTATAGTCCATTCTGCGGATAGTTTTTTCATTGTCACAATAGTAAATATATTCGTCAGTAAAATAGAAAATGCTCAGGTATCCGATCTCTGCTATTGGAGTTATCGCTCCGTTCTTATATTTGCAAATCGTTGACATTAAGCTGTCAACGCTGTGAGTGTAGTGTTGTACGCCGTATATCGTATCGCCGTCCGTAAATC
>JAIDNR010000385.1 GCA_029063695.1 Ruminococcus sp. | reverse complement strand
CCGAAGCGGAAGCAGAATAAGGAGGTAGATTACAATGAAACTTAATTACAGAGATTTGGTTATTCTTGGCATTCTGCTTGCACTTGCCATTCTTATTGCAGGATTTTTCCTGCTCATTAAGCCAAAGAATGAAGAAATCAAATCAAACAAGGCAAGCCTTGCAAGTTTAGAGGAAGAACGTTCCCAGATTGAAGGCAAAATCCGTGAAATAGACCCTCTTAAGCAGGATATTGAATCCGTTTATAAAGATACAACAAAGCTTACCGAAAGTTTTGTTGATTACAACAATATTTTCAATGCAAGAAAGCTTGACCAGTATATGCAGCATTTCGCTGAAGAATGTGAAGTCAAGGTTATGAATCTCAATGCAAATGACCTTAATACTGGTACTCTCAATTACTACTACTTTACTCCTTCTTTCCTTGCTGAAGACCAGCTTGCACAGGCTGACCTTAACGGCGACTATCAGGCTGCAAATAATGCTCAAAAACTTGAAAGCGATGCCATTTCCTCAAGAACAGAAGAAAATGTACTGGTTGGGCAGTATTCAATCTCAGTTACAGCAGAAGATAAGGAAAATATCTGGAACTATATGACTGCTCTTGAAGAACAGGAAGAAACTATTATTATCAATAGCGTTTCTCTCAGCAATATCGAAATCAAGGAAGTTAAAACTTCTTCCAGAGATGATGAGGAAAAGCCTCAGCCGACTGCACAATTTGTTATCTCACTTTACTCAGTTTATGACCTTGCAGAACCGAACCTTGAGCAGGAATAATTTTGCCATTCGCACAGTTATACATAACAGAAAGATAACTTGAAAGGCGGTTAACTATGATTAAAAGAGAAAAAAACGGAAAATTACGTGGTTCGGTGCTGCTGACGGTAGTTTGTGTAATGTCGCTTCTTATTGTGTTCCTCTTTGGTACACTTGCACTTGCAACAGCAGCAAATAACAGAGCTCATGTCAATTATTCAACGGCACAGACAGAAGTAACTTCACGTACTGTTGTTGATGCTGCTATTAAGGGTATGATTGCAAGTCCCGATTATGCAAAAGTTGTCAATAAAATCGGCACAACGGGCGGTAGTAACTCTATTGATATAAAGGTTCAGCTTGATGAGAATACAGTGCCGGACGTTGGTAAGTACGGGGATATTTCAAGAGTGCATATTGAACTTGCCGGAAAGAAAAAGTTCTATGATGTTGACAAAAAAGAGTGGATTGACGGCGATATTCTCAAATTCACATCAACTGTTTCCATGGCAGGCGTTGATTCAACAACATCTGCATATATCGTAAAACAGCCTCCCACAGACGGTGACGGCGGCGGTGGTGGTGGTGCCGGATTCGTTACAACTGCCGGTGCTGCACTTACTTGTCAGACAAATCTTTATGGCGGAACATATATCAATGTTCCTGAACTTGGTGAAGATAAAAACAGTAATGGAACATTTGAACCAAATGATAAAGAAGGTGCTGTTTTCTATAAATATGATTACAGAACCGTTGATGCATATGACAAAGGCTGGAAAGCTGGTACTTCTGATTATGACCGCACACTTTACAGACAGTTTGCACCATATGACTCAGCAGATGCAACAACATTTAAGCTTGATAATGGCGGTGCAATTGCAGAAGCAGACTTATATGTAAATAATAATATGCTTGTCAGCAACTGGTCTGGTTTTATTTTTCCGGATGAGGGAAAAGGTATTACTGTATGGGGAGATTTGGCATTTGATGATGGCGAACAAAGTTATACTTCAAATATAAAATCTTCAACACCTGAAGAAACAACAACTCTTGATTTTAATAAGATACCTTATATCTATGTTGATGGTAAAATATCACAGAAAGCAAATACTGATGTATATCTTGGAAATTCTTCAGACCCGTTTCCGCTTAATATTTTCTGCGGTTCTATTGATACCTATGAAACTAATGCAGCAAATAATTGTCATATAGGCGGTGATATTTACTGCATGAATCCAAATGAAACAAGCAGAATAGGTGGTAATACCAGTAGTAAACTATATGCATGGAGTGCTTCTGTTGTCAACAAAACAGAATCAAACAGTGCTAAACCGCATACAACAGCAAGTATATACTCTCTTAATAAAGAGCTCATACTCAATAATATGAATGTAAGCGGTGATGTACGTGCTGAAAAAGATTGCACCATTCAAGGTACTGTTACAATTGACGGAGACCTTGTCGTAGGTGGAGATCTTACAATAAATGGTAATGTTAATGTAAAAGGAAATGTTATTGTAAAAGGCAAGCTTGAACTTAATGCTAACCTCAAATTAAGCAAAGACAGTAAAATTTATTGCGACAGCAGTAAAGCAACAGGACTTGACACAGGTGTTACAACAGATCCTAAATATGTTGAAAGAAGTACATTTGTTCATAATGCATCTGAATATCCAGGTGCAGAAAGAGTTGAAAACTCAAAACGCTATTATTTAGAATATACAGCCAGACTTATGACACCAGAAGATGAAGGGTATAATCAATGGTATCCTCAGGCTACAGGTCTTTTGGGAGAAATAGTAAGTGTTGATTCAAATACAGTGTTCTATTATAAATGGAAAGAAAATTTTGATCCTATAGAAACATTTGGTACTGATGATACGGCATTTTATTGTGATTATAATAATTATTCTGGTCTTGATATAAATAATTTTATTGAAACTGGATATAAATCGGATGTATATAATGATGACCGTCCACATAATCTTGTTGATGGTGCTGTAGAGTATTATTATGTAGAAAAAGTCTGGGACGGAGCAGGTTATGTTACAAAGTCAGTTCCGACAGACGAGTTTGAATATTATGTTGATCCAAGCAACAACCATGAAAGAGTTACAGATTTCAGAACTGTACCTGATGCTGATGGTAATGATAAATTTGCAACATCAAATACAAAACAGAATACAATGGCTGAATTTGCAGACTTTTTCGGTGGTGGTGTGTACAATGAAAACAGCGAATCGGTTTGGTTTGAAATAGAAACAGGTTATCCGGTTTCACCGGCAACAGCTAATCCTGGTTCAATAACAACATATGCTGTACCGAATAATCTTGTTATTTATCCTGAATATGCTGAAAGAGATGTTATTTTAGGTTTGAAGCAGGTTGGTTCTACTCCTATAGAGCAGACAAAAATTGTAAAAACATTTAAAGAGGTTCTTGAAAAGGTTGCCAATCCATATAAGGAAGGTACTCTTTCTGTAGAACTTTCAAAACAGCATGATGAGCTGATAGCTGCTCTTTCAGATGAAACAAAGAAGAGCAAAGTTTATTTTGAAAATGTTACAGATATTCTTAAAGCATATAATGTATATGCTGATAATATACAAAACGACGGAACATATGTCGAGGCAACTCCTGTTTTGGAAGGAAATGTTACATTCAGTTCAGCGGCTTCCAATAAAAATGGGGGAGTCATTATAAGAGATGACTGTATTCTTAATTTAAAAGATACAATAGGTGCTGATATGGGTTACCTTGTGTTTGAACCCGGAACAAAGGATATGCTTGTTATTGTAAATTCACTCGATCTTTCAGGTGCTAAAATTATTGTAAATGATAGTCAGGGAGGAACTGTAAATTTCTTTATCGAGAAAAAAGACGGTTCCGGTGGTATAATGAAACTTGGTTCAACTACTAACTTTGTCGCTCCGACATCTTATATGAAAGCTTTTGCTGATAGTACAAGTGATATTATGTCATATGGAAATGTAGATAAAGGCGGTCTTGACCTCAATAAATTAGGAAAGCCTCATATAAATATTTATGGTGCACCGGGTACAGAACTTATTTCTACAGAATCAGGCGGATTTATTGCAAATATTGTTTCTTCCGAACTTAAATTTACAAGTTCAGCAGGTACAAAAATGCCATGTGCAGATAATATAAGTAAAATATATTATAATGGCAATGAAGTCAGCAACAGTCACAATCCATTTATTATAGGATGTATAAATTCAAGTTTTGCAAATGTGCCAAATGGTTTGAATGTATTGTTTGTTACTGATTCATCAAATACAAAACCTAATATAGTTGGCAATGGTGAAGATGCATTCAATTACAGGATACTCTATTATGATGAGTATTAAGGAGGGAAAGCGATGAAAAAGAATAAAAAATTCAAGGGCATGACCCTTGTGGAAATTATCGTTTCCATTGCAATCCTTGCTGTTCTTACGCTCGTGCTTGTCCAGACTTCAACTGTAATCAATATGTATATCAAGTCTGCCAATAATGTCAATAAGAAAACCATATCACAGGCACCCATTGCCGAAATGGGTAATGTGCAGGCAGCAACTCAGGTTGCTACAGATGCAAAAATTAAAATAAGCGGAGGCGGTTTTGCGGATATAGAGTTGTATGGCAATGCTTATCAGGTAGGTACACGTGCAACCGAAATCGTAAAAGATGCAGATGACAATGATGTTGTAGTGGAAAAAAACGAGCTTGGCGGAAGTCTGAATATGCAGTTTCTTGTTGTTGAAGACCCTACTTCTCCCGTAACAACTGCTCCTGCCGGACCGTAACAGAACGGAGGTATTGATTTGAATAAGAACAAAACAGCTATGAAAGGTTTCACTCTTATTGAGCTTATCATCGTTCTTGCGATTTTCAGCGTGATTATGACTCTTGTCATGTCATTCATTGACCCTGTTTCAAGAATCATGACAAAAACTTCAGTGAGAGAAAGAACGTCGGCTTATGTTGACAATATCGGTGATTATATTTCAAAATCTATCCGTCATGCACAGAATATAGTTGTATATGAACATGATTTATATAAAGATGGTGTTGATGCTGCGTTTTGTACTGAAAGTGAACTTGTTATGGATTTTGTTGACAATTATTATGACGGCGGAATCGACGAGAACCTTGATCCTCTTAAAGGAAAGGTTCATGTGCTTAAGCTGATAAATAATACTGTTACGGACGGTTCAGATACACTTGAAGAAGGAAGAATCTATGAATCAGTTTATGATTTCACAGCAGGTATGGGCAAGCCCGAAACAGTGTATTATGACCCCTCTGCAAATACTTACTATACTGAGGCTGAAGCAGCTACTAAGAGTGATGCGGAAAAAGCCACTTATACAGAACTTCAAAGATTGAATTATAATTCATCATTTCCACATTCAACAGTTACCATAAAAACATCTAACAGACCTGTTATAAATGATGAGCATTTCAAGGATTATTCATACTATTATAAACTGGGTACGGCTACTTTTGACCCGATTACAGACCCGACAGTGTATAGCATTGAAGCTGATACAACTGGCAAGTATTTTTACAGCAGAATATCTGATGTAACAAATACATCAGGCGAAGCTCTGGATAGTGTAAGTGAATATCAGTTTGTTGTGAATGTTGTATCCTTTACAAATGATGATAAAGATGCAGACGGCAATTACGACAATAAGCTCAGTTATATGTACACAGATGCAGACGGTAAAGACCAGACAGTAAATATTTTCAAATCGCCTGCGGCTATGAGTTCTGTCGGAATGACATTTAAAAATGCTCAGATGCAGAAAGAGTCAAAAGCTGTCAAATATCACCGTAAAAAGCTTAACAGCGACGGCAGTGTGGCAACAGAGGACGGTCAACCAATAATTGAACCTGTTACAAGGAATCTCGGTGCATCTCCGTTCAAGAGAGTTAAGGACAGTTATGGCAATACAGATAATATCTATATAATATTTACTGTTCCGACTGAGATTGAGGATACTGAGTGGAAAGACGTTGATTCAATTGAACCTCCAACTACACCGGGCGGTATGACTTTATAATCAGATAAAGAAACAGGCAGCAGTCAAATAAATGCTGCTGCCTGTAATTTATTCTGCTTTATCAGGATTCAAATGTCAGAAGATTTATGTACCATTCTGCAATACGGTTTCCCCAGAGCATGGCTGTGGCAATTCCGATTGAAAGATATGGTCCGAAAGCAAATACTGAATCTTTAGTAACCATTTTACTTATAAGTCCGCCGACAGCGGCAGCAACAATACCAATCAATGCTGAAACGATAACAGCCTGTGTTCCGAGAAGCGCACCGGCAGCAAACATTAAATATGTATCGCCAAGTTCAATTGCACGGAAATCATCATCAAATTTCTTTCTTATAATCGGACGACTTACTTCTCCGATAATAAAGAAAGGAACGCTGATGACAAATGCACCGATTATGCGGTGAACAAGCTTTACATCGTCTGTGAAAAGTGCGGCAGGAATGGAAAGCAGGAAAATCGGAATGACTATTTTCATATCAATTTCCCGTGTATCCCAGTCCATGAACGCAATTACAATAAGAAGCGACATGAGAAGGCAGGTTATTATGGCTTTAGCATTAATATCAAGTACGATGAACGTCAGTACATAAAGCAAGCCGTTCAGACTTTCCACAACAGGATAGCGTGGTGAGATTTTTGCACCGCACTTATGACATTTTCCACGAAGGAAAAGCCAGCTGAATACTGGTATCATATCAATTGGTCTTATTTTCTCATTGCAGGTCATACAATGAGAAGAACGTCTTGTCAAAGACCTTTCAACAGGGTCATCAAGTGGAAGTCTGATAATAACAACGTTCAGGAAACTTCCTATGCAGATGCCAAAAATAAATACTACGGTTAAAAACATGATTTTGAACGGAAGCTCCATAAATTCATCATGAAGCATATTTTCAAATCCAAACATGGTTTTTTACCTCCTTTACATTAAAGATATTGACATAATATTATTATAACATATATTTTAAAAATTTCAAGTATAATTTGAGATTACGGCGAAATTTATTTTATTTTTCGGGTAATCCTAAAAATAAGCGGAGGTTTGTATATGAGAAACGAAAGAATAGGTGACTACTTAGTAGGTCAGGGACTCATCACAGCAGAACAGCTTCAAAAGGTTCTTGAGGCTCAGAAAGAATCAAACGGATCAAAAAAGTTTGGAGATGTTGTTGTTGAACTCGGTTTCATGACAGAAATCAATTTTACAAAGGCTCTGGCAGGAAAGTTAAGAGTACAGTATGTTGACCTTGACAATATTGACATTAACACGAATGCAGTACAGAAAGTTCCTGAACAGCTTGCAAGAAAACATACAGTCATTGCAATTGCCGTAACAGGAAAACGTCTTACTGTTGCAACAAATGACCCTGTAAACTTCATAGTACTGGAAGATATTAAGGTTTCAACAGGTATGGATACTGTTCCTGTACTTGCAACAACTACTGCAATCAATAAGGCAATAGGTAAATGCTACTCCATGCAGAATGTTGACAGCGTTATTGATAGCGTTAATGCAATGGCGGGGGACAAGATATCAGCAGAGGAAGAAGAATCAAGAGACAGAGTTGAGTCAGCTCCTATCGTTAAGCTTGCTACAACTATTATCGAAAACTCATTCCGTGCTGATGCAACTGATATTCATATCGAGCCGTTTGAGAAGTATACAAGAATCCGTATCCGTGTAAACGGCGACCTTGTTGAACTTATGAGTATATCATCGGCTGTACAGAGTGCACTGGCAACACGTTTCAAACTTATCAGCGGTATGAATATCGCTGAAAAGAGAATCCCGCAGGACGGACGTTTCACTCAGGTTGTTGACGGTTGTACGCTTGATGTCCGTGTATCTTCACTTCCTATGGTTCATGGCGAAAAGATAGTTATCCGTATTCTTTCAACAGGACAGATTGCTCTCAGAAAAATCACAGATTTGGGTATGTCCGACTATAACTATCAGTTATTTGAATCAATGCTCCGTGTACCGCATGGTGTTGTACTTGTAACAGGTCCTACCGGTTCGGGTAAAACAACAACTCTTTATGCCGCACTTGGTGAAATTGCCAAGCCGAACGTTAATGTTGTTACTGTTGAAGACCCTGTCGAAAAATCTATCGATGGTATCAATCAGTGTCAGGTTAACCAGAAGGCAGGTATGACATTCGCAGCTGCACTTCGTTCTATTCTCCGTCAGGACCCTGATATTGTTATGATAGGTGAGATGCGTGATACGGAGACTGCTGACATCGGTATCCGTGCTGCTATCACAGGACACCTTGTTCTGTCCACACTACATACAAATGATGCCGCATCAACTGTTGTCCGTCTTGTTGACATGGGTGTTGCTCCCTACATGGTTGCAACTTCACTTATCGGCGTTATCGCTCAGCGACTTATCAAGGTTCTTTGTCCTGCCTGCAAACAGCCAAGAATGTCCACAGAAGAAGAAAATGAACTTATGGGCATTCCGGAATCAATTGAAATTTATGAGCCTGTAGGCTGTCAGAATTGTAACAATACAGGATATAAAGGAAGAACTGCTATTCATGAGATTATTCACTGTACTGCCAAAGTTTCCGCTATCATTGCAGCAGGCGGCGGTAAAGAGGAAATAGAAAAGGCTGCCAAGGCTAACGGTACAAAGCTTCTCCGTGACAACGCTTCTGTACTTGTTCAGGCAGGTCAAACTTCGATTGATGAACTTGTACGTTCAACATTCTCTGTATAATATATAAATTCAGGAGGAAATTTAATATGGGCATTATCAATATTCACAGAATACTCGACGAAGTAAGACTTCTCGGCTGTTCAGACTTGCATTTTACAAATGCTATCGCACCTGTAGTTCGTCTCAACGGCGCTCTTAGAACAATGCGTACTCAGTATCCAGAAATGGACGAGGAAGAAATACTTGACATCGTAAATCAGATGACAAATGAAAATCAGCAGACGCAGATTAATAATCATATTGATACCGACTTTTCATTCCAGACAAAAAGCGGATACCGTCACCGTGTAAACGTGTACTTCCAGAAAGGCAAGCCTGCTATTGCTATACGTCTTCTCCGAAATGATATTCCTACTCTTGAAGATTTGAACCTGCCGCCGATTCTTGCAGACTTTGCAATGCGTCCCCGTGGACTTGTGCTTGTAACAGGTCCTACCGGTTCGGGTAAATCGACAACGCTTGCAGGTATGATTGACTTCGTAAATCTTAACCGTTCCGCACATATCATTACAGTTGAAGACCCTATCGAGTACGTTCACGAACATAAGAGATGTATGGTGAATCAGCGTGAAATCGGAGACGACGTTCCGTCATTCGCACTCGCATTGAGAGCCGCACTCCGTGAAGACCCCGACGTTATCCTCGTAGGAGAAATGCGTGACTTTGAGACTATTCAGGCTGCTGTTACCGCCGCTGAAACAGGTCACCTTGTTATGTCCACACTTCATACAACTTCCGCCGCTGATACTATCAACCGTATTATCGACGTTTACCCCGAACATCAGCAGCAGCAGATTCGTACACAGCTTGCAAACAACCTTGTCGGCGTTATTTCACAGACTCTTATTCCGAAAAGTGATAATTCGGGACGTATTGCCGTTATGGAAATTCTTAACGTTACCGACGCTATCGCTGCTATGGTTCGTGATAATAAGATTCATCTTATCCAGTCCGCTATACAGACAGGTAAACAGCAGGGCATGATGTCACTTGACCAGGAACTTGCACGTCATACTGCAAAAGGTACTATCAAGGAAATTGATGCTCTCGAAAAATGTCAGGATAAACAGGAATTTTACAGATTCCTTTCGCAAATGGGCGGTAATCCCACAGGCGGCATGAACTGAGTTTCAAATACAAAATTATGATTTAAAAATCGGCGGAAAATAAAATCCGCTGATTTTTTAATTACAGACTGTAAATTGTATGCATTAATCTGTAAACGGTAAATAAGGCAGAAATGCGATTTGTTATACCAAAAGTAATATGTACTTGTTAATATACAATATATC